>JBPCWB010000251.1:0-22823 GCA_051009955.1 Hyphomicrobiaceae bacterium
CAACAACCGCTTTCGCATCTTCGTCACGGGCAGGTAAATCGCGATCCGGCTCCAGGAACCCCGTCGCCGCCGACCGATAGCTGAGAGCCAACGTCATCCCTCAATCACCTGCGCCTTGCCCGATCATGTTTGCCGGCAATCATGCATCCTGGGCCAGCGTATTACGATGATCGCCATACATGGTGAACATTGGCGCATCGTCGAGGATCACCTCGTCGTACTTGCCATAACCGTTGAAGTTGCCGGCAATAGCGCGGCCATATGCGCCCATATTTCCAATTTCAATGTAGTCGCCCTCACGCACCGTATCCGGCAGCAAGAAGGGACCCGGCATATGATCGATGGAATCGCAGGTCGGCCCCCAGAACTCGAAGGGAACCTGCTCGCTGTGCGGAACGTGTTCCGAACCAATCAATCGGGTCGGAAACACAAAGCCAAGCTGAGCAGAATCGAACAAGGCTCCGTAGCCGCCGTCAGAGATGAACAGTTCACGACCGCGGCGGGCATCGACCCGCACAATCAGGCTTTCGGCCTCCGCCACCAACGCGCGGCCGGGTTCGCAGATCAGGCGACAATCCTGGGCGACGGGTAGAGCTTCGAAGTTCTGCTCTATGACGGCTATGAAGTCGCGCAAGGGCCGAGGCGCATCATCTCTGGAATAGCAGGCTGGGAAGCCGCCGCCGCAGTCGATACCATCAACAACGACACCTGCCGCGACGATTGTCGCGCGTACGGTATCGAATGCCAATTGGAATGAGTCGGTTGTCGTGGTCTGCGATCCGACGTGAAACGTAATGCCCAGTTCATCGGCGATCTGACGGGTCTTGACGAGAAGCTCAGGTGCTTGTTGCGGACTAATGCCGAATTTGCGCTCCAGGGGAATACCGCTATTGATCGACGGGACTGCAAGCCGAACGAATAACCGCAAGTCATCCGGTGCCCCGGTTTCCTCGACGATCTTGTCCAGTTCGTCCGTGCTGTCGAGGGCGAAACACCGCACACCAAACTCATGATAGGCCCGCCTGATAGCGGTACGGGACTTGACAGGATGCATGTATTGCAGCGTCGCCTTGGGGATCGTCGCCGCGTCTTCCAATTCGGGTAACGAGGCCACATCGAAACAGCGTATTCCGGCGCCGTACAATGAGCCGACCAGAAAGACGGAACTATTCGCCTTGTAGGCGTATGCGACCTCTCCTGGAAAATTCTCGATGAACCAGCGTGCTGCGCGTCCTGACGCATGCGGCCGCAAGCCGAATACCGGGCGTTGCGGGCGCTTGGCCTCGACGAACGAGTATGCGTTTGGATATCTGTCCATTGTTCTGACATCTCTCGGCTCCGACCCGCGTTTATTCCCGCGCGCCGGCGATCATTCGCGACCTCGCTAGATAGTTGCCGCTGGGTCCGTTGTAAACCGATGAGGCGGACGGAGTGCTGTGGGGGCTTCCCACTTATCCGGTGGACGCCAAAGAAAAAAATGGGCCACGTCAATGACGCAGCCCGCTTTTCAGCATTGATGGAAACTCTATTCTTGCGCGCGTGACTATCGACCGCGGCCGGCTTTCTTGGCCGGAGCGGCGGGCTCTTCGACGCGCGGCAGGCTAATGATTTCGCCGGTCTCCGGGTCAACCGTTTCACCGTCGGGTCCATCGGGTCCATCGCCGGTGTCGGCGACGTCGTCCCGTATCACCTCATCGACGGACAAGCCGGCGCTTTCGCGGATAGCGCGCTCAATTTCCATCGCAATTTTCGCATTTTCACGTAGGAACGCCTTGGCATTTTCTCGGCCCTGCCCGATGCGTTGCCCATTGTAGGACAGCCAGGCACCGGATTTGTCGACGATGCCGGCCTTGACACCAAGATCGATGATCTCACCCATCTTGGAGATACCCTCACCATACATGATGTCGAACTCGACTTGCTTGAATGGCGGCGCAACCTTGTTTTTGACGACCTTGACTCGCGTCTGGTTGCCCACGACCTCGTCGCGATCCTTGATCTGTCCGATGCGGCGAATGTCGAGACGCACCGACGAATAGAATTTCAGTGCGTTGCCGCCTGTCGTGGTCTCGGGGCTGCCGAACATGACGCCGATTTTCATGCGGATTTGGTTGATAAAAATGACCATGCAGCGGGACTTCGAGATCGACCCCGTCAATTTCCGCAGGGCCTGGCTCATCAGTCGCGCCTGCAAGCCAGGCAGGCTGTCGCCCATGTCCCCTTCGAGTTCGGCCTTCGGGGTCAACGCGGCAACGGAGTCGACGATGAGGACGTCGACGGCGCCTGAGCGCACAAGCGTATCTGCAATCTCGAGCGCCTGCTCGCCGGTGTCGGGCTGCGACACGAGAAGATCTTCGACCTTGACGCCAAGCTTGCGGGCATAAACAGGGTCAAGTGCGTGCTCGGCATCGACGAAGGCGCACACGCCGTTGGTCTTTTGGGCTTCAGCAGCGACGTGGAGGGCCAGCGTCGTCTTTCCTGACGACTCCGGCCCGTAAATCTCGATAACCCGGCCACGCGGCAGGCCGCCGATGCCGAGTGCGATATCCAGGCCGAGCGAGCCTGTCGGAACTGCATCGACATCGACATTAAGATCGGTTGCACCGAGCCGCATGACCGAGCCTTTGCCGAAGTTCTTTTCGATCTGGGCCAGGGCGGCGTCGAGCGCCTTTTGCTTGTCCATAACGTCCCCTTCAACAATGCGGAGGTGCGGCGCGGTCATTGTTATCACCCTTGAGCTGATTTCCAGTATTGATTCTCTGAGGTGAATGTACACGAAATGTTCTTTTGCGTCCAGCCGTTCCTATCGCGTTGTTATCCCTTCCATATTGGCTTCATGTTCGATTTATGTTCATGCTGCGGGCGGTAGGCCGCCATCATCAGTAGGGAACGCTGATTCGAGCCTCGCCGCAAGTCAGTTGTACAGACAGCGAAGGCTACCTTAGCTGATCCTTCACAACCTCAGCAATCTGAGCAAGGGTGTAGGGTTTGGGGAGGAACGTATATTCCGCGTCCTCATCCAGCGTTTTGGTAAAGGCGTCATCCGTGTAGCCTGACACGAACACGAACTTGAGATCGGGTTTGTGCTGACGCAATTCCTTGAACAAGGTCGGGCCGTCCATCTCCGGCATCTTGACGTCGCTGACGACAAGATCGACGTCGTAGTCGTTGTCTTCCATCACATCGAGCGCATCCAGGCCATCGCAGGCCTGCAGAACCTCATAACCTTGGCGACGCAAGGCCTCGGTCGCGAATATCCGAACGGCATCTTCATCCTCGACGACAAGCACGCGGCCGTGACCAGTTAGATCGACCGGTCTGTCCTTCTTATCGACTTTCTTTGCAAGATCCTGCTCATGGCCCTCGGGCAGCTCATGGCGTGGCAGATAGACCCGGAATGTCGTCCCCTGTCCGATCTCGCTATCGGCGAACACATAGCCACCGGTTTGCTTGATGATGCCGTAAACGGTGGAAAGGCCAAGACCAGTCCCTTTGCCAATGTCCTTGGTCGTGAAGAACGGCTCGAATATCTTCTGCATGACGTCGGGCGCCATACCGATACCGGTATCCTCAACCTCGATCAGCACATACTGGCCAACCGGCATACCCTGATCGGCGAGACGCAGGCACTCGCGTTCTGTCACGTTGCGGGTGCGCACGATGAGGCGACCGCCGTCCGGCATCGCGTCACGCGCGTTGACGGCCAGATTGATGACCACCTGGTTGAGCTGATTGTGGTCAGCCTTGACGGCCCACAATTCGCGGCCTGACGAGATTTTGAGTTCGATATTTTCGCCGAGCAGGCGATTGAGGATGACCGACAGATCTGTCACGACCTCATTAAGTTGTAGAAGCTCCGGCTCAAGCGTCTGGCGCCGCGAAAACGCCAGCAGCTGTTTGACAAGCCCGGCCGCATGGTTGGCACTGGAGCGGATGTTCTGGATGTTCTTGTAGGCGTGGTCCGACGGGCGATGACTGGCCAGCAACAGATCCGAAAAACCAATGATTGCGGTCAGGACATTGTTGAAGTCATGCGCAATCCCGCCGGCGAGTTTGCCCACAGCTTCCATTTTCTGGCTCTGCGCAAACTTGTGGCCGAGCGTTCGCTCCTCCGTCGCATCCGTGACGTATGCAATCGCAATGTCATGGGACTTGGCACCCGTCTGCAGCCCTTGAATGTAGATCCGTCGGGCAAATTCGCCGTCGTCTCCCAACACGATGTCAATCGGCTGGATCTCGGCCTTGCCCTTATTCGCTGCTGTCAGTGCTTTCTTCAGCTGTTCCCGCGCTTGGCTGTCCTCGTCTCGAATCAGACTGTCAATGGTCGCTTCGCCTGCGTGCAGCTTCAGGTGACGCATCAGGCGACCGAAGGCCGGATTGTTGCGGGTGATGACGCCTTTGCGGTCGACCAAGGCGAGGCCGAAGGGCGCCGCGCGGAAGAGGTCCCCGATCTCCATGTCAAGGGGCGCATCCCCGGCGGCGGAGCGCCGTATGGAATCGCGGCTATGGACGATGATCTTGAGACCGGCTGGTTGCGTCGCGTTGGCCGGCGTTTCACTGGTCAGGATGCATGTTGCCGGCCATTTGCCACCGTCGGCGGTGACGAAATCAATCTCCAGGCATTGACGGCCGGACTCCGGCTGTGCGGCCAGCGTTGCTAGGAGTTCAGCATCCTGGGAGGCTAGGAGATGCGACACGTGTGACAGAGGCTTCGGAGCATCCTTGCCATGGCCGAGCCAATGGGAAAGCAAGGGATTGAGGTAGCCAATGGTGCCGTCCGGCGCAATCGAGAGGAAGCCTGCCGGCATCGCGGAGACATGAGAGAGCTCCGCTTCCAGCGACGAGGTCAGGAGATCCCGTGCCCGACGTTCCTCGGTGATGTTCTCGATGGTCCAGAGGATCGATTGGCCGGCATGATCTGCGACATCGATCCGACCAAACGGCTTGACCGAGAGGCGATAGAATGTCGGCACAGACTCGACGTTGTGGTCCCCCTGTGCCTGATAGACCTCGACATGGTTTTGTCCGCGCTGCGCTGCTCGCACCAGCCTGAACAGCATTTCAGCGCCCTGCGGGGTGGTGGCCAACGCATCTTCGAGGCTGTTGATTTCGCCAAGATTGTTGCGACCAAGAAGGGATCGTCCGGGCCGATTGGCATAGAGTACGCGGCCGTCGGGTGTCGTCAGCAGACAGCCGGCCTCGAGCTGATCGGTTAGCGCAGCTGCAATATCCGTCTCTGAGTAGCGCTCGGCAATTCGGACGTGTCCGGCCGCGATGGCAAAGACGGAAAACGCACCAAACGTTGCCAGCAGTCCCATGATTGTGAGGGCCAGCGGCTCGGCAGATTGGACCGACAACACGGCCAGTGTTCCCGTCGCGCCAACCAGAAAAATGAAAAATATCGTCAGCGCACTGGCACCAAGTGAGATACCAGCCAGAGGATCATTTTCCCCGCTAAGAGTCTTGTCTGCCCGCAATTCCATTGTGGAATCGGAGCTTAGCCGATTCTCATCAACTTGCGGGTAACGAACTGAGTTCAAAACCGAACGCGTACGCGGCATATTCAACCTTGGTCTACTGGTACAGGACTTGACCGGAATGCCGCCCCCCCGGCAGCGACCGTCTGATCCTTACGGCGCAACACGCTGTCGACGTGCTGATTTGAGACAGTTGTCGACAAAGTCTTGCGCCGCTTTCAACATTTCGGTCATCAGGGTTAAAATGAGATGAAAACTGGTCTATATGCCTCGCGTTGCGCCGTGAAAGTAGGATGTGGAGCAGCGAACTCGCATATGACGCATCTGCACTGATGAGGATGACGAGCGCGGACCTGGTATCGCAATACCGTCTCGCCGAACAATTCGATTGATATAAGGGGGCCGGCTGATTGCCGCGCCGATAGGGGCATGTGGGACATTCTCTCCTGGCTGTTATTCATTGTGTTCATTGCGGGTCTGGTCGTGGTTGGCGGTCTGCTGCTGCGTGGATACCTGACAACCGGCTCAACCGCTGGCGCGCTGACCGGCGGATTCTTTGCGCCTAAGCCGGAGAAGCGACTCGATGTCGTCGATCAGGCCACAATCGACGGCCGCCGCCGGTTGGTCTTGATTCGACGCGACGGAATTGAGCACTTGATCATGACCGGCGGTCCCGTTGATGTGGTTATTGAAACGGGGATCAAACACAACGCAGCGCTCGAGCCGACAAAAGGTGTTGTCAAACGCGACCAGGACGAGGCGACGGGTTCAGTGATCGCGCGGCCGACGCGGACCTTCGGTCGAGCTGTCGGTGAGTAGATCTTGAAACGCATGCGCCGATCAGAAGAAACGCGGGGTCGCTGGCATGTCTCATGGCTTGCATGCCTCGCGGTTGCGGTGCTGCTCTTCGGCGGCGGCGCTGATAGCGCGGTCGCGCAAGAGCCGGCACCCGCCCAACCAGCAGCACCTCAGACAGCGCCGGCTCAGCAGCCCTCGGAATCGATCGAAAACTCCGCCGACTATCTATTCCCACGAAGTTTGGCGACAGCGGTCGCGCGTCAGGCCGAGCAACTCGAACGCTTGCGTAAGGCCGTTGAACGCCTACAACGAAGTGATGATGGTCTCGAACGTCAGCGCGTTCAGCTCGAACGCCTGGTCAGTGAAGCCTCCGAAACGCAACTCGCTCTAGGCCCCTACAAAGCTGCAATCCTGCGCCAGATTGCGGAACTCGGCGATCCGGCAAAGGAAAGTACCGACGAGCCACTTCCAATTCGGGTCGAGCGCGACCGATTGACTACGATTTCCCGCGACATCGCAGCCGCAGAGCGCACGAGCGGATTAACGATCGTACGCGCACGCCAACTAATTGAACGCATCCAGACGCTGCGATTGCGCAATTTCTCCGAGGATATCCTGAAGCGCAGCGAAAGCCCGATTTCAACTGCTTTGTGGACCCGTGTCATCAGCGCATTGCCGCGCGTTGGGACACAACTCGATACGATCGCCGACAACTGGTTGGCCACTGGCCGGCAAAACTTCACGTCGTTCTTGGTTCTGCTCCTTATCGCCTGTCTGGCCGGAATTGTTCTAACGGTTCTGCGCCGGCGGTTGACGCGCCCCCATTTGGTAGAACCGAAGGAGCCGCGACCTGGGTTCATTCGCCGGGTCGTCACGGCAAGTTGGTTGGCACCCATGACGTTCATGCCAGGTGCGGCAACCGTCCTCATCCTGTTCATTGGTGCTGATCTGGCCGGCATTTGGGGCCAAACCTTCCACGACTTTGCCTGGACAATGATGATCGGGCTGCTGATCTTCTTGGCCGCAGTTGCCCTGGCGGAGTCTGTTCTCCTTCCGAAGCACCCGAGCTGGCGTCTGGTCGGGATTCCATCGTCGACTGCGACGCACCTGCTGCGCTTCACCAGTTTTCTCGCGGGCGTATACGCGACGGACTACGTCCTCCACAGCGGCATCCAGATCTTCCACCTCCCGGTTTCAATCCGCATCGTCGAAACGAGTATTGCCAACCTGGCTTTTGCATTGCTGTTGGTGATTCTCGCCTGGACGCCGATGCCTCAGCAGATCGAACGCGTCAGCGGCCATATGCTGCGCGTGGCCTTCTCCTGGCTGCGTGTTCCCGTCCTGCTCGTGGCCGTGGCGATCGTTTGCGCGACCTTGCTTGGCTATGTCGCCCTTGGCCGATTCATTGCCGGTCAGGTCATGATAATGGGCATCGGCGGCATGCTGGTTTTGATCCTGCACCTAGCCATCCGCGCGTTGTCGTCCGTGCCGGTTCAGGTGACGGCGCCGGTAGAACGTCTCCTCGACAAGCAGGCGACCTTAAGCGACCGGCGACGCAGTCAGGTCGCTGGTTTCATCGCCTTTCTGTTGAATGCGCTCCTCATCTCGGTCGCAATTGCCCTGCTGCTGCTGTCGTGGGGCATGCCCTTGTCGCAGCTGCTGGACGGCTTCAAGGCGCTGCTTTTCGGCTTCGAGATCGGTGACTTCAAGATCTCTTTGGTGCGCATCTTCATTGGCATCGCGTTGTTCGTTGCCGTGTATTTTGCAACCCGCCTGCTGCAGCACTGGCTCAGTGCAAGAGTGCTCTCCACGGAAAAGATGGATGCTGGGATTGCCAACTCGCTCGAGACCGGCATTGGCTATATCGGCGTCGGCGTTGCCGCACTGATCGGCATTTCCTATGCCGGCTTCGACCTGACGAATTTCACAGTTGTGGTCGGTGCCCTGTCTCTGGGCGTCGGGCTTGGCCTCCAGTCGATCGTCAACAACTTCGTTTCGGGACTCATTCTGCTGGTCGAACGACCGGTGAAGATCGGCGACTGGATTGTGGTCGGCGAAGAGCAGGGCTATGTGCGCAAGATCAGCGTACGATCGACCGAAATCGAGACGTTCGACCGGGCGTCCGTCATCATTCCGAATTCGTCACTGATCAGCGGCACGGTTCAAAATTGGACTCACCGCAACACACTCGGCCGCGTGATCGTCGGTGTTGGCGTTTCATACAATTCCGACCCGGAGAAAGTCCGCAGTCTGCTGCTTGAGATCGCTAAGGAATGTGATGCCATTCTCAGCTTTCCCGAACCCTTCGTCTCTTTCGACGAGTTTGGCGCCAGCTCGCTGGATTTCACGTTGCGCTGCTTCGTCTCTGACATCAATTCTTCGCTGAGGGCTAAGACCGCGCTGCGCATGGCGATCTTCGCGCGCTTCCGCGACGAAGGGATCGAGATCCCGTTCCCACAACAGGATGTGCACTTGCGCGACCTTGACGTCGTGCGCTCGCTCCTGTCGCGGTTGGCGGAGCAACGGGCAACCGCACAAGACGAACCGGAAACGCTCACACCATCAACGCCGCGGCAACCTGACTGAGCAGGCTACAGCGCTCGGACATAGCGGGTCGCCGCCGCAAATGCCGCGGCCGGAGGTGCGTTCTCAAGAAAGCCGAGACGGAATCCGGCTTCGGCTGCGGCAAGGCGTTGCTGCGGCGTTCCATGATGATCTTGGTCGCGGATGAAAGTGTCACCGCTCTCCCAGCGTTTCATTCCGGCACTGCGAAATGACTCTTGCGGATTGTCGCGCTTGCGCAGGCCGAGATAGTAACCAGACAGAAAATCGGCATGGAGTTCCGCTCGTTTGACGGTCGACTGCCCCTCAAGAAGGGTATCCAGTTGGCCACTCTTGTACATCCAGATGTGACCGAATTCATGCGCTGCCGTCTGGAGGAATGAGATACCGCTCGGATCATATTTGAAGAGCGTTTGGAAGTAGGTCCTGCCGAAGACGACGGCATAGGTGCGCCGACCGCCCTCCTCGAACCAGACGGCCATGGCGTTTGGTTGATCACCATCATCATAGAAGCCGACCTGCGGCCAAACATCAAACGTCTTGGCCAGCCGTTGCAGGGCGCGGTCCAGTTGCCGGTTGAGATCGATACGCCCGGTCGTGCGTGAGCGGCCTTTAACGATCTCCGGCAGATCCCCAAGGTTGCTGCTGAGAACGCCGCTGCCGAGCACGCGCTGCGCTTCGCGTCCCCTGACGACGCAACCGGTGCGCGGACGGAACCGTTGTGCAAGTGCTGGTATCGCCGGCCCGCAGCACGCGCAACACCCGAGCCCGGTCAAGACGCTGCGGCGAGTCAAAGACGGCCGTTGATCCATCGACATTCGGTCCTTCCCTCCAGTCTCAACCACCGCTTGCAGTCAGGACCCGGAATTCCGTAACCGCCGTATCCTTGTACTTTTTGCCACCAAAGACACTCGAAATCTGGAATTGCACCCAGCGCGCTTCGACCGGCGGAAACGCAATCGTCTGGATGCCGGGAGCGTCGCGCAACATGATGCTGCGCCGGATTCCACTCGAAAAGACCAGTGTCGCCCGCTTTACCCGACTGTTCGCACGAAATAGTCGCGCGTTCTTATGGTAGCCATTCATGATCTGAACACCTGATACCGTATGTGGTCTGCCCAGGTCGACGATCAGATATTCACCCTCGCCGTGTCCCGGTTTGCCTTCAACCCAAGCCGTTCGCAGGTTTTCGTCGACAACGTGGCCGGGGCCGTAGGTGTTTCCGAACTGCGGCGCCAAAACCGAGCTCGCGCAATAATCAAATCCATCGACATAGCTACACGTCTCACCGCGCGCACGCGGACGCTCGGAATGCTTGGCCTGTGCTTGAGCCGTTGGCGCCGCCGGCGTTATTTCTGGCGCCGTCGCGGGCCTTGGATTCGGAGCATTGGCTGGTCCGCATTCCAAAAAAACGCACCGGGGCTGGGCCGTTGCGCCTATGGCCATGGCGCAGGTGACCAAGAGGTAGGTTGTTGATCGTGCAAGCAGGCGCATATTGTCCCTGTATGTGCTATATCGTTTCCAATTCGTGGTTGGCAGACTAGGGCCACAGACGTTTGTTGCAATACTCGTCATACAATCCAAGATCTTCAAAGGCGATAGTACCGAATGAAAGGGGCGCAATGCTCCGGTGCAGCGGCCTGAATACGTGGCGAGTTAGAGCGACAGTTTGCGGTTTGCTGGTCGTATTGGCCATTCCGTCCGCAGCGCAAGGCCTGCGCGCTGACGCCAACGACAATCCGTCAGCCACGCGCCCCGCATTGCCTGGCGACCTCGTCTACCTCGCGGATGTTGATCCGACGATTCGTCAGGATATGCGCTATGCCACAGCGCGGAACTTCACGGGGGCACCCTTGCCCGGGTATCTGCGCGGCGCCTGCATCTTGCGTCGCGCTGCTGCTGAGGCACTCAAGCGGGTCCAGACGGAACTTTCGCTGCACGATCCCGCGCGCTCACTTAAGGTTTATGACTGCTATCGTCCGGCACGCGCCGTGCGTGCCATGGTGCGCTGGTCGAAGACGCCAACGGATGAGGCGCGCAAAGCCTTTTATTTTCCCCGCGTCACCAAGCGCACACTGTTCGCAAATGGGTATATCTCGTCCCGTTCCACGCATTCGCTCGGGACAACCGTTGATTTGACGGTTGTCGACGTTTCACGTGAAGCGAAGGACGATCCCGCCAGGAGGTTGTCGCTCGTCAAACGATGTTTCGACACCGGCATTGATCCACAAAACCCGGCTGCTTTGGATATGGGAACGGCCTACGACTGCTTTGATGTGCGCAGCCATACCTGGAACTCTAAGATCACGCCGGCCCAGCGGCGCAACCGAGATCTTTTACTGGAGGCGATGGTGCGTCATGGATTCGCGAATTACCGCCGCGAATGGTGGCATTTCACCTACAAGGCTTTATCCGGCAAGCGATCGTTCGACGTGCCAATTCGATGAGTGGCGTGTTCGCGAACCGTGAATGCTTCCCCTGACAACAGGTTCGGATCAAATGGCTGCACGACGGTGACCACCCGACCGACCGAGGTTGTCCCTCTCATTTCCGCCCCGTCACTTGCAGCAGGCATGGCCAGAAACAACGCGGCCGCGCCTGACAACGCCAAGGCGAATGCAATCTGAGGTGCATTCCGGAAAAGAAATCTCGAATACGGAAACGAGTGCATCACGTGGCACCCCATCGATAGCAAGTTGAAACTGTACCGATGGTTGCGTGATTCGACTTACCGAACCCTTAAACTCGAGCTAGCGGATTGTCGCATCAGCCGGTGATTGCCCGCAATTCAATCGTCGCGATAGACCTTCTCGCGCCGTTCGTGACGTTCCTGGGCCTCGATCGACAATGTCGCAATGGGCCGCGCATCGAGCCGCCGCAGATTGATTGGCTCTCCCGTTTCCTCACAAAATCCGTATGAGCCATCCTCAATTCGGGCCAGCGCGGCGTTGATCTTGGCGACCAGTTTGCGTTGTCGGTCCCGCGCGCGCAGTTCGAGAGCGCGATCGGTTTCTGACGTCGCACGATCCGCCAGATCCGCATGTTGCGCCGATTCAGCCGTCAGGCCTTCGATCGTCTCGCGCGTTTGGCGAATGATCTCTTCTTTCCAATTCACCAGCTTGGTTCGGAAATACTCGCGCTGGGTTGCATTCATGAACGGCTCCTCGTCTGACGGATGATAATCCTCCGGTAAGACAATCGTTGATTGCCTGACACGTGAATTCCTGGAGCGCGTTCTCTTTTTGTCTGCTGCTGCCTTCTTGGCAGGCGCTGATTTAGGTTTAGCAGCCTTTGAATTGCTTCGGCTACGCTGTGCAGTTTTGCTCACGATGGCCTCCGCCAGACGTTATGCTCAATGACCCCTTTTTTCGTCCTACCGACGAATATGGAGGCTATTTAGCCGCATCCATGGCCAAGTCAAGGAAATCAAACGTCATATCCTGAATGATGCGCCGCAAGATTTAGCCAAAACCGCCGGTTCATAGGCTTTGACGGCGGTTGGTGCCAAAGCACTGAATTTAAGTTGTAACAGCCGGCCATCATTGCGTGGGTGATAAGTGTTCATCAGCGCTGGCAAGTCGCCGCGCTCCCTTGTGAGACAGAGGTCGAGCTTTTAGTGTCCCGCCGGGTCGGTCGAGAAGGATTGCTGATGAAGTTCGAAGGAACCAAGGATTACGTCACCACACGTGATCTGACGATAGCGGTCAACGCTGCGATTACGTTGGAGCGCCCCCTTCTCGTAAAAGGTGAACCCGGCACCGGCAAGACCGTCCTCGCCATCGAGGTCGCGAAGGCCGTCGGCGCACCTCTGCTGGAGTGGCATGTCAAGTCGACGACCAAGGCTCAGCAGGGTCTATACGAGTACGACGCCGTAAGCAGGTTGCGCGATAGTCAGCTCGGTGATGAACGCGTTAAGGACATTAGCAATTACATCAAACGCGGACCATTGTGGGAAGCCTTCACGCTGGATCAGCGACCGGTCCTGCTGATCGACGAGATCGACAAAGCCGATATCGAGTTCCCGAATGATCTGCTGCAGGAACTCGATCGCATGGAGTTCTTCGTTTACGAGACCGGCGAGACCATATCAGCGCGACATCGGCCGATCGTGATCATCACTTCGAACAACGAAAAAGAACTGCCGGATGCGTTCCTGCGGCGCTGCTTCTTCCACTACATCAAGTTTCCCGATGGAGACACGATGCGTGAGATCGTCGATGTCCATTTCCCGGACATCAAGGGTATGCTTGTTCGTGAGGCGCTGAACGTATTCTACGATATGCGGGACGTACCCGGCCTCAAGAAGAAACCATCGACATCCGAGCTCCTGGACTGGTTGAAGCTATTGCTGAGCGAAGACATTTCGCCCGAAACGCTGCGCGAATCAGACCCGCGGACACTCATTCCGCCGTTGCACGGTGCATTGTTGAAGAATGAGCAGGACGTCCATCTATTCGAACGTTTGGCGTTCCTTGCCCGCCAAAAGGCGAACCAGAAGTAATCGCACTGTTGCAAATTCTCGATGATCTCCACATGTTCAGAAGCACGCTGACATGCGAGTGACGCCTTGCGCATTTCCGACCTTGCCGACACGACCGCGGACGCTGTCCGGTCTGCGGGCACCTATCTAGAGGATCTCACGACGCCGACATTGCGCCTCGGCGTGACGGGCCTGTCGCGCGCTGGCAAGACGGTCTTCATCACCGCCCTGGTGCATGCCTTGACCGAGGGAACGGCATCGCCAGCATTGATGACCGAGCAATTGCCGGGCTTCCGCGCATTCCTTGAGCCCCAACCCGACGATGACATTCCAAGATTTGCTTACGAACGGCATCTTGAGGCGCTGGCGAGCGATCCGCCACAATGGCCGCTGAGCACGCGGCAGCTCAGTCAGCTGCGCTTGACGCTGGAGTGGGCGCCGCGGGACTGGATCCGCCAAACAGCGGGGATTGGCCGGCGGCTGCATCTCGACATCGTCGATTATCCCGGTGAATGGCTCCTCGATCTCGGATTGCTTTCACAAAGCTATGCGGACTGGGCGGCTATGATGTCTGCCCGCGCCGGTAAGGCCCCTCGGGACGCCAGGGTGGAGAATTGGCACGCCTTCGTCGCTGCTCAGCAGGGTGCGAGCCCGGCCGACGAGCAAGTCGCCCTGCGCGGCGCAGAACTCTTCACCGCGCTGCTTGCCTCGCTGCGCGACAATGACCGCTATCAGCGCTTACTCACACCCGGTCGCTTCTTGATGCCGGGGGATCTTGAAGGCTCGCCGCTGCTGACCTTTTTTCCGCTGCCGGCGGAGCAGTGTTTGCAGGCCAAGCCGGGCTCCCTTTCGGCTCTGCTTGAGCGGCGCTTCGAGAGCTACAAGAGCCAGGTCGTGCGCCCGTTTTTCGAGCGGCACTTTCGCGCGCTCGACCGCCAGGTGGTGCTGGTTGACGCGCTCGCTGCACTGAATGGTGGCGCCAACGCCATGATGGAGCTGGAGACAGCTCTCGACTCGGCACTGGGCGCGTTCAGGCCCGGTCCTAAATCGTGGCTGGCGGCATTGCGCGGGCGCCATATCGACCGGGTCACGTTTGCGGCGACTAAGGCGGATCATATCCATGTCAGCAATCACGTGCGACTGCGCGCGCTGATGCGCACGCTGCTGAGTCGTGCGGCCGACCGGGCAAAAGGAGCCGGTGCCGAGATCGAAATTGCGGCGATAGCGGCACTGCGCGCGACGGAGGATGTCGAGTACACAGCCGGCTCATCGACAATTCCCTGCATTCGTGGTCGGCCAATCGCCGGCCAACAGCTCAATGGAAAAACCTTCGACGGACAAACGGCGACGGCAATTTTTCCCGGCGATCTGCCAGACGATCCACTCGATATTTTTGACCGCGAGGCACTGCAGTCCGGCTCATTGAATTTTGTGCGCTTCGTTGCCCCGCAACTGCCCAACGCCGGCAACGCTCTTCACGCCGCGCCTTGGCCGCACGTCGGGCTTGACCACGTCGTACGATCCTTGATCGGAGATCGCTTGATATGACGACATCGTCTCCGCCGCGGCGACCGCAGATGTTTGATGCCGATGACCCGGCCCTGAGACCATCCGAGCCCTCGCCGCAGGAGTCGCGTGCTGCCGACGACGACGCCTTCGACACCGTGCCGGCAGACACAGAGGGATTGTCGCAGCAGGCGGCCGGCGAGCCCCTTTCGCGGGGCATCCGATGGGGCGGACTTTTGCTCTCGGCGATGACCGGACTTTTTCTCTTGGCAGCGGGGGTCTGGTTTGCCCGCTTTACGTCCGTCGCGCTGGCGCGCCAGGATTGGGTCGGTTGGCTGGCGCAGGCGCTGCTTGGCCTCTTAATCCTTGCGGTTGTTGTTCTGCTGCTCAAGGAGCTCGTCGGGATCTTTCGATTACGCCGTCTGACCCGAATTCGCAGTGATGCATCAAAAGCAATCGCCGATGCAGACCGCCAGAGTGAAGAACGTGCCGTCCGTTCACTCAAGAGCCTGGCACGCAGCCGCAGCGACGCTAAGTGGAACCTGGCCGAATTTCGCCAGCACGAGCGGCACATGCAGAAGAATGGCGCGCTCCTTGGTTTGGCTGATCGCGTGCTGCTGGCGGAACCTGACAAACAGGCACGGCGTGTCGTTTTTGAGTCAGCGCGGCGGGTCGGCGTTGTCACTGCCGTCGTGCCGGTCGCCTTCCTCGTGATGCTTTTCGTCTTGACCGAGAACGTCCGCATGGTTCGTCGTCTCGCTGCCGCCTACGGCGGGCGTCCCGGATTTCTCGGTGGCATGCGGCTGCTTTGGCGCGTCATCCTGCATGTGGCCGCCAGTGGTGCCATCGCACTGACCGATGACCTGTTCGGCCAGTTCCTGGGCCAGGACATCGTTCGGCGATTGTCTCGCCGCCTCGGTGAGGGGGCCTTCGTCGGTGCTTTGACGGCCCGTCTAGGGGTCGCCGCAATCGAGGTGTGCCGGCCTCTGCCATACATCGAAGTCGCGCCTCTGCGCTCTCGTCATATCGTCCGCGAGCTGTTTCCGGAACTGAAGCCGGCGGAGATGATGCGATCGGCGCTTGGTAAGAACACCACATCCACCCGACCGTCAGAAGAAGCCTAGTTAAGGCAAGTCAGTCGTTGCGCCAAAGTTGCAGCAGCGGTCCGTCCGATCCCACGACCGGGTCTGAAGTTGGCCGCGCCACCCGCGGAATCGCGACCTGTGCCTGGCTCAGATCATTCGGGTTGTTGCGTTTCAGATCCCAATCCTCCTGACCGGCCGGATAGGCGCCGACGATCACAAGACTGCCAACATCACCCAGGCGACAATGGCCGGTGCCGGCAGGCAGGACGACGACGTCGCCAGGTTCGACCGAGGCGACAGGCCCGTCAGGTCCGCCAAGTTGAACCGTCACGGCATCTGCCAAGTTGGCGAGGACCTCATGGGCCCGAGCATGATAATGATGAAACGGATAAATGCCATTGATCCACGCGCCTCGCCATCCGTTGGCGTGAAAATGAGCAATCACATCATCGGGTTTATTCGGCATTCCGGGGCAGGCGAACACACCCCTGTAGTGCAAAGCCGGGTAGGTCGGGTGATTCGGCACATTGTCGCTTTGCGCCAGACGATAGAGCTCCGGTTGCATACGGTTTCTCCTTCATCAAGGCATTGAATTCGCCTGCGCGCGAGCCTATCCGCCGCAGCCACTCGCGTCAGCCGCCGCCGACGGCTATAGTCGTGGCAAACTGCCAACCGACGTCCGGGTATCCCATGTTTACGACCTTCTTTCTGGAACTCAAAGAGGCCAAAGTTCCCGTTTCCCTGCGCGAGTACCTGACATTGCTCGAAGCACTGACGCAGGATTTGGCGGAGCGTCAGGTCGAGGATTTCTACTATCTTTCGCGCGCCTGCCTGGTCAAAGACGAGCGCCATATCGACAAGTTCGACCGCGTCTTCGCCCACGTCTTCAAGGGACTCGAAACGATCCAAGACGCCGCCGAGGCAGAGATCCCTGAGGAATGGCTGCGCCTCGTTTCCGAACTCTACATGTCCGATGAGGACAAGCAGAAGATCGAAGAGATGGGTGGATGGGAAAAGATCATGGACGAGCTGCGCAAGCGGCTCGAGGAGCAGAAAGGACGCCACCAGGGCGGCAGCAAATGGATCGGCACTGGCGGCACGTCGCCCTACGGTGCATACGGTTATAATCCTGCCGGCGTGCGCATTGGTCAGAAGACCAACCGCAATTTCCGCGCGATCAAGGTCTGGGACAAGCGCGAGTTCAAGGACTACGACGGCTCGGTGGAGCTTGGCACACGCAATATCAAAATGGGCCTCAGACGACTACGCAAATTCGCCCGCGAAGGCGCACTCGAGGAACTGGATCTCGACTCGACGATCAAAGGAACGGCGCGCAAGGGCTATCTCGACATTCACATGCGGCCGGAACGGCGCAATGCCGTTAAAGTCCTTATGTTCTTTGACGTCGGTGGCTCGATGGACTGGCATATCAAGACCGCCGAAGAGCTATTTTCGGCATCCCGTGCCGAGTTCAAACACCTTGAGTATTACTACTTCCATAACTGTCTCTATGAGTTTGTCTGGAAGGATAACAGGCGGCGCTGGACCGAACGCACATCGACCTGGGACGTGCTGCACAAGTACCCCGCCGATTACAAGGTGATCTTCGTGGGTGATGCCTCAATGAGCCCCTACGAGTTGGCGGTCGCCGGCGGTTCCGTGGAACATATGAACCCCGAGGCCGGATCGACCTGGTTACAGCGCGTTACGGACATCTACGAGAGCAGCGTGTGGCTCAATCCTGTCGCGAAAGATCATTGGAAATGGACGCCATCCATCCAAATGGTCAACGATCACTTCAGCGGTCGGATGTATCCGTTGACCCTGGATGGGATCGACAAGGCCATGCGCGAACTGATGCGCTGATTCGACTTGGTTGCGATGGTCGCCACGATTCTGCTCTTGTTTCGGGCCACAGGTCATCAACAATGCTTCGCGCCACCTAGGTTCATTGCGCTGATCAGGCGAAAAGCTCTGGGAGTGGGGTCGAGCGGTGTTGACCGGGACATGCTTTTGAGCAAACTGCCGCCATGACAAAGAGAATCACAATCGGTGCCTGTATGGCCGCGTTGCTCCTCGGCGGATGCGGCAGCGTCAAGTTACCGAGCCTGTCAACCGGTTCCATTGGCGGCCAGACGCAGACCGCGGCGGCGACTCCGGCGCAGGCCCAACAGGCGCCGGAACCGGACGATCCCGTCAATCGCGCCTTGCACGTCGGTGTCACAGTAGCCAGAGCGCAAAAGTGCGGTTACTTCTTTGATCCGATCCAGCTTAAGACCAACTATTTTGCTGCGGAAGCAGTTCGCTATCCGGCCCCGGAGATACAACAGAAGTTTCGGTCAGCCTATGAATTTGGCCGCCTACGGGTGTCGCGCAAAATTGCCGATCAGGCGGATTTCTGTACCGGCGAGCGCACCAAGGCAATTCAAACCAGCCTCACACGCTACCTTGCCGGTGACTACACGGCGCCGAAAAAGAAGAAGGTTGCTGAGTCCAGCGGCTGGTTTGACCTTTCGAGCGAAACGCCCGAGAAAAAATGGAACCCAAATGACGCGTTCGGCGACAAGTATTCCAGACAGCATGCACAATAGAAACGACATCTAGATCGTGGTTTGAAGCTCGGTCAATTCTTGCCTCCTTTCTCACGACCGGTCCACTGGTTGGCTGTTTCCGACTTTCCGTTATGTTGCACAGTATGTCCGATGTCTCAGCAGCTCTTTTGGTTGGAAACAGTTTTAAAGTCGAGCGCCGGGCTGCTGCTCCTAACGATTCCCGTTACAACCGCGAAACTCTTAGGCCTGCCTCATGGCAACGTGGGCTTCTGGGCACGGTTGCTGGGTATTACGCTGATCGGCCTGGCGGGCGCGATTTATATCGAGGCGACGCAGCCATCCGGTCGCGGATTGGGGTTTGCCGGATTGGTCGTGATCAACATCGTCTTCATCTTGACGTTGCTGTCGCTGATTATCCTGAAACAAGTCACAACGTGGCGCGGCGCGGCGTCACTCTGGATCATCGCAGGCCTACTATTGGTATTGACCTTGTTTGAGATTGCTCACGCCTGACGATTGGTTGATCCGATCGAACACGCATTTGATCGATGACGGCGGCCCCGCGTCCGACGTCGCAGGCGGCATTATCACAAACAGAACCCGTTCACCGAACGCCAAGCTTCTTCTGCAGGCTTGAGGACGATGTCGTGTATTGGAACAGCAGCTTGCGATCCGGGTATATGTACTGATGCGCTTTTTGGGCCATCAGCGCTGCCTCATGGAATCCGGAAAGGATCAGCTTCAGCTTGCCTGGGTACGTATTGATATCGCCGATCGCGAATATGCCCGGCTCGCTGGTCTCGAATTTCTCGGTGTCGACCGGTATGTGGTTTTCGTCGAGGTTCAATCCCCAATCCGCGACCGGCCCGAGTTTCATCGTTAGGCCGAAGAACGGCAGCATCGTGTTGCACACAATGCTCTGACTTCCCTCTTTGGTCTTGATTGTCACGCTCTCAAGCTGGCCATTGTCGCCCACGAGATCCGTCACCTGGCCAATCTCCAATCGCATTTTCCCTTCCG
The DNA here is from genome assembly GCA_051009955.1 of Hyphomicrobiaceae bacterium. GTDB lineage: Bacteria > Pseudomonadota > Alphaproteobacteria > Rhizobiales > Hyphomicrobiaceae > Tectiglobus. The sequence goes on from JBPCWB010000251.1 coordinate 19,481, forward strand.
CAACCAGGGCGCGCATCTGCTCGACGGTGTGCGGCGCGGCACGGAAGTCATCGCGACGGTGGAGGAGGGTAAGGCTCCGGGCAACGGGTTGCAGGCTCAGTGTCCAATCGAGCGCTGAGTCGCCACCGCCAACAATGAGGATGTCCTTGCCGCGATAGTCCTCGATGCGACGAACGGCATAGAAGACCGATGTGCCCTCGAATGATTCAATGCCCTTCAACGGCGGCCGCTTCGGTGTGAATGACCCGCCGCCGGCGGCGATCACCACCACTTTGGCTTTGAATTCCGTGCCCACGTCCGTCTTCATCACGAAGTGACCGTCGACATCCCTGCGTAACTCGTCGACGCGCTCGATCAAATGAAACTCCGGTGAGAACGGCTTGATCTGCTCCATCAAGCGGTCAGTCAGTTCCTGCCCCGAAACGATCGGCAAGGCCGGAATGTCGTAAATCGGCTTCTCAGGATAGAGTTCGGCGCATTGCCCTCCAGGCTTGTCGAGGATGTCGACCACGTGCGCGTTGATGTCCAAGAGCCCCAGTTCGAACACGGCAAAGAGACCAACGGGACCGGCGCCGATGATCACGACATCGGTTTCAATGCGGCCGGAGGCGTACGGTGCGGCTGCGGAATCCAACACGAGTGTTCTTTCTTCGATTTGGTGCGCTGCGGGCAATAGCAGCACCTGTCATCACATAGGCGCTGACCGGCAAAATCCAAGGCGCCACACTGGCGCCGCGAGCGCGGCGGCCGGACCACTGCCTCTCTTGCCCGCGGATACGATCCGCGGCATCGCACCTTGCCAGCGAAACACGCCTCAGGAACGATGCTAGAATTGTTTCTCGGGAACGGTGACAATAAGGCCATCGAGCTCATCGGACACCTTGATCTGGCAGGACAACCGGCTGGTATCACGAACATCAAAGGCAAAGTCCAGCATATCTTCTTCCATTTCAGAAGGCTTGCCGGTCTTCTCAATCCACTCGTCCGCGACGTATACGTGGCATGTCGCACATGCACAGGCGCCACCGCATTCCGCCTCAATCCCCGGCACGAGATTCAGTTTGGCGGCCTCCATCACTGTCACCCCGACGGCAGCATCAACGGTGGCCTGCTCGCCATCGGGTTGTATGTACGTGATTTTTGGCATTCTCGTTTGCACTCCTCAGATGCTGTGCTTGCAGGTGACGGCATGAAGGTCGCAGATGATAGACGGACGTATGATTTGGTGCCGCGCAGGCGAACAACTGCCCTGATTGCTGGAGATTTGCAACGATCTGGCTGTAGAACGCAAGGCACGCGGTGCAGAACTAGCGCGCCAAACGTCACAGGTCGGTGGACTGTCGTTTAAATGCGGGAAGCCGTCTTGTTCTGCCCCTGTACGGCAGGCGACGATCAGTGGCCTCGATTAGTCCGATCGGTTCTCGGCGATGTCGACCAACACCCGATCGATCGCGGCCTGCAATAGCGGCAACTTGAACTCTGAACGGGCCTCGCTCAGTTTCTCAGCCTGCAGCGCCAATTCGGCCACTTCGTCCGCGCCGACGGCCCGTGCCGATCCCTTGAGAGCGTGCGCTGCTTCAAACCACCCGCTACGCGAATTGGCTTCGCGAAGCCGTTGAACGATAGATGGTAATTGCTCCGCAAACAGACCAAGAACCTCCTGCTCAAGTTGCCGGTCGCCGAGCGTGTACTTCGCCAAATGCTGGCGATTGATGGGGGTACCCTGCAATGTCAAATCCTGCTGCAGGGGCCGCGTGGCATCTGCAGAACGGTCTGTGGGGACGCCGTCGCGACCTAATCTCGTATCGTCCACGTTATGTGCTCCATATTGCCGGCCAAGGCCACGCACGCGCCTTGGAACCACACAATTAGGCGACAGTTCCAAATTCTCCGTAAAGGCCGGCGCCAACTTGCTATTGCAACCGTCTCGCCCGAACTGAACATGACGCTCGCCATTTTCTAGCTGATTGCCAAATATCGCGTTTTTGCCAAATTGCTGGCGTATTTGGCGCTCCGGGTGTCAGCGGGCTTCGGTATCTATCCAGGAGTTTCGGGCCGCGACGAGAGGTCTGTCACATCATAGGGATTTGCTCTATAGTGACAGATCAGGAGGGGAATCCTGGATAGGTATTAGCCATTGGCTGAAACCGGCGGATGGGGCGAATGATCAAGGAAAACAAGGCGCAAGCCACCGGAAAGGGTGGTTCGCTAGCCGATCGTTTGGACGAGTTGACGGGTGACACTGCGCAGGCAGCGTCCTCGGACAAGTCGAAGTCCGGTAACGATCCCGCGCCGAATCCCAAGACCCCGCCACCGCTGCCAACGTCCACCCCCGCCGCCGAATCGGCGCAGAAATCGAAACCGCCCAAACCGCCAGTTCGACCGGCATCTTCACCGCCGTCTTCGCCTCCGAAGAATGCCGGCAATGCGAAGGGCAATAAAGCTCAATCCGCCAGGCCGCCCAAGCCGCCTACCCCACCAGGCAAACAGGGCTCACCGGCGCAGTCGAAGCCGATAGATGCACTAAAGGCGGCGGCGGCGCCTAAGTCACCAAGCGCCTCTCAGCCAGCCTCGCCACCCAAACCGCCTAGCAAGACGTCCGGCAAAGCATCCGTGCCACCTCCAATTCCAGGCAAATCACGGTCGACTCCGGGTCCGCGCCCGGATCCGATCAAGAAGAGTGGCCTGGACGTTGATAGCGCTTCGGTGCCGGATGCCATACGTCCCAAGGACAGGCCCGCGCCGGACCAGCCAGGCACCGCCGCACCAGAAACACGGCGACCGGCGAGACGCAGACCGGCTGGTCCGTCACGTGAGCGGATTGCGGCGAATGATGATGCGCCGTCGATCGGCGGCCTCATTTATGCACTCAACCAAAAGCCATCAAACAAGCCATTCGTTTATGCTTCGGCTGGATCTGGCATCTGGGCCGCACTCGCTGCCGGCTTTGCCTACGGCTTCATTCTTCGCGATGTGTCGTTTGAAGGTGGTCTCGCAGGGTTGGTCTCCCACCCGTCCTTCCTGACTGCATTCGCAACTCTGGTTGGACCGATCGTCCTGTTCTGGTTTCTGGCGTTCTTGTCATGGCGGATCGAGGAACTGCACCTGCGCTCGACCGCGATGACCGAAGTTGCGGTTCGTCTGGCGGAACCCGATCGTATGGCTGAACAGTCCGTGGCGTCGCTGGGGCAGGCGGTTCGGCGCCAGGTGTCGTTTATGAACGATGCCGTCTCGCGTGCGCTCGGACGGGCCGGTGAACTTGAAGCGCTGGTGCATAACGAAGTCAGTACGCTCGAACAGTCCTATGAAGAGAATGAACGCAAGATTCGCGGCCTCATTCAGG
>JBPCWB010000252.1:0-9533 GCA_051009955.1 Hyphomicrobiaceae bacterium
ACGGAATTCCGCATCGCCGACGGAATCGGCGCGACAGCGTCGCGAATAGCCACAATTCTCATGTCGCGATCCTTCCGTTCATTCGCCAGCAGTCTATAGCCAACACGTCAAGTAGCCAGCCGCTGGCAGCCAGAATGGCAAGTCGCGGGTCACATCGCCAGTGATTGGTTCAAGTCTGGCAAAAAAATTGCGTTGGGTTGCGGCATCTCTCCCCAGCTGCCACGCCCAACGCAATCCCCACTCGACGGAGAGCAGCGCCTGGTGATCTTTCGGATCTAGGCGCTGCGATAGAGTTTCGTCATCACGAACTCGCGGTGACCGAGGGCTTCGGCGGCCGTGACGCGGCCGTTGGACGTGCGAATGATCATTTCGATCAAGGCATCGCCAGCATCGTCCAAAGTCATCTCACGGCGTAGAATACCGGAGACGTCAAGGTCGATGTGCTCCGGCATCGTGCGCACAGTTCGCGGATTGGCCGAAATCTTGATAACCGGCACGATCGGATTGCCAATCACATTGCCTTGCCCGGTCGGGAATGTGTGAACCACATAACCGCCCGCCGCCATCAACGTAACACACTCGGCCGCGGCGGATGATGTGTCCATGTAATAGAGGCCGGCCCCCTTGCGCGGTGCTTCAGCCGGTTCGAGGACATCGATATACCGGCACTTGCGTCCGATCTTTTCGAGATTGCCGAGAGCTTTCTCCTCGATCGTCGACAAGCCACCGGCGATATTGCCCTTGGTCGGCTGGCTGTCCGACAAATCATCGACCTTGTGGGCTTCGATCACGTCGTCCTGATAGGCCTGCCAGGTCTTGAACCACTTTTCGCCGATTTTGTCATTGATGGCGCGAGCTTTGCAGATATGTTCGCCACCTGTGATTTCGCTGGTTTCGCCAAAGACGCCGTAAATGCCTTTCGGGATCAGCTTGTCGTACATGTTGCCGACTGTGGGACAGGAGCCCAGACCGGTGGTGGTGTCGCTCTCCCCGCACTTGGTCGAGACCCACAGGTCTTCGATCCCGCATTCTTCGCGCGGCAGCTCCGAAGCCCAATGCAGATACTCTTTGGCGACACGTGACGCTTTGGCAATGGTTCCGATATCACCGGTGCCCTCGATGCCAAAGCCTGTCACCGGCTTGCCGGTCTTGGCGATGCCGTCAACGACCCGCCCGGTCCAGCCGTCCTCAATTCCGATCACGACGACGGCGGCAACGTTCGGGTTCGACCCGATACCGATCAGTGTGCGGAAGTGCAGGTCGAGGTCGGCGCCGAACTGTAGCCGGCCGTAAGCGTGCGGCAGTGCAATCGTGCCTTTGATATTGTTCGCGACGGCCTCACAGGCCGCATTCGAAAGGTCGTCAAGCGGCAGCAGGACGACGTGATTGCGCACGCCCACCCGCTTGTTTTCGCGCCGCCATCCCTGGAAGGACAGATTTGAGTTTTTGCGTCGTGATTTGACAGCGGTCTTCGCCATGGCCCGTCTCTTTCTGGCAACTATCAGCTAGGAAATGGAGTGCGTCTGCACACGCGAGGTCAATTGCCTGCGCTATCACCACTTCTTGGTTTTGAGGTTGTGTACGTGGACATGCTCGCCTTTCTTGGCGTCGGCCTTCATCTCACCGATGTCCTCACCGTATTTGATGATCGTATCTCCGCCTTTGAGATTGCCGAGCGCCACCTTGTGACCGATGGGAATGTCATGCTTGGCTGTGACGTTTATCGTCGAATTATTTTCGGTGATGACGCCCATCATACGGGCGCCGGCCTTGAGATCTTCAACGACGACAACGCCGACGTTGTCTTTGGGACTGTGAACGAGGAATTGGGGGATCTTGGCCAACTGATGAGCCTCCAGCGCGCTTTATCCGGGTGTTTTCGTGATCGATCGAAACTGTTGCTTCATTTCAGATCGCAGAAGTCTTATATAAGATACAAGTAATCGCGTAAAGCATGAACGGAGAATTTGACGCGATGGCATTGGCCACGAACAAACCTAACGTCCAACCACTCTACGAGCAGGTGCGCGAAATTCTTCTTGAGCGCATTCAGTCCGGATTCTGGGTGCCTGGTCAGGCGCTGCCGAACGAATTCGAGATTGCAGCAGAGCTGGGCGTCAGTCAGGGAACGGTGCGCAAGGCGCTGGGCGTTCTGGCCGCTGAGCAGCTGCTGGTGCGTCGGCAAGGGCGCGGCACTTTCGTCGCTGAACACACGTCGGCAGAGGTGCTTTTTCGGTTTTTTCAATTCTACGACCCGGCCGGCAATCGCGTCAGTCCACAGAGCCGCAGCCGGAGAACGCGGCGCGGCAAAGTGCGCAGCGAGGAAGCCAAGAAGCTGGGACTTGCGGCGGACGCGCGAGTCATTCGACATGCGCGTGTACGAACAATAGCTGATCGCCCGTTTCTACGAGAAACGATCGTGCTTCCAGAGGCGCGGTTCGCCGGCTTGGGGATCGGAGAGGAAATCCCGAACACGCTCTATGACCTGTTTCAGCGAGAGTACGGTATCACCGTCAGTCGGGCGGACGAGCAGTTGACGGCCGTTGCTGCTACTGAGCCTGACGCTAAGACCCTGGGCATCGCGCCCGGGACACCGCTCCTGAGAATTGATCGGGTCACCTATGCGATCGACGAGACGCCTATTGAATGGCGAGTCAGTATCTGTCATCTGCGCGATATCCACTATGCCGTCCGCTTGCGCTAGATGTGAAGCTTCACATCTAGAACGCACGGCCAATTGACGCTGGAGCAATCCGCTTCTTGCCGAGGTCGATTCGCTGCCGCCATGAAGCAGAGTGTTGCTCGATGCTCTATAGTCGATCATCATTGCGCCTTATATTGCAGCCGCAGTCGCGGTTACAAAATGGACCACGATGTTCTAACAATCCGAAATCAACTTCAAAGCGTCTCGAACCGGTTGGAGGCAGACTGTGGACGACGGAACGACTGCAGGGATTTTGTCATTGGAAGGCAAATCCGCGCTTGTGACAGGGGCATCGTCCGGCCTCGGACGGCACTTCGCAGGCGTTCTGGCGCGAGCCGGTGCGAAGGTGGTTCTCACCGCCAGACGGATTGAACGGCTTGAGGAGCTGGCGGCTGAGCTGCGCGACGCCGGCCATGATGCCATCGCTGTTGCCATCGACGTAACACAGCGTGAAAGTGTCAACGCAGGTTTCGATCTGGGAGAAGCCGCCTTTGGTTCGCTTTCGGTGGTTGTCAACAATGCCGGCATTGCTGATCCTGTCTTCTTCACCAGGATGACCGAGGACAGTTGGCGCAAGGTGCTCGACGTGAACCTTGATGGCGTGTTTCGGGTCGGGCAGGAAGCCGCCCGCCGCATGGAAGCGAACGGCGGCGGGTCAATTATCAACATTGCATCCGTACTTGGCCTTGGAGTCGTCAAATCGTTGGCACACTACAGCGCGTCGAAGGGAGCGGTGATTCAGTTGACGAAAGCCATGGCCCTTGAACTCGCGCGCAGTGGGATCCGTGTCAACGCGATCGCTCCGGGTTACATTTCAACCGAAATGAATGCAGATTTTCTCGTCGGAGATGAAGGTACGAAGCTCTTGTCCAAGGTACCGATGCTGCGAGCCGGCCAACTTGACGAACTCAACGGCCCGCTTCTACTGCTCGCCTCCGACGCCGGGTCCTACATGACCGGCAGCATCATTGCGGTTGACGGCGGCACGTTGCTTTCGCTGGGGTAGCACATGTCGAAGTCGGCGCGGCCGCGAACCTATGACCCAAACGAAGGCGAGCCGCTCGAAGAGTGGCTGCGCGGGGCCATCGCGGCCGACGGGGTGACGATCAACAGTTCAACGCTTCTGAGTGGCGGCGCCGTGCAGGAGAACTGGCGCCTCGACGTGTCTGTCGACGGAGGGCCTCGATCCGGCAATCACGCTTGGGTCATGCGGACGGATGCAGCAGCCGTGATTTCGATGAGTCTCGACCGAGCCAGCGAGTTTGGTGTGTTGTGTGCCGCTTTTGAGTCAGGCATTCGTGTCGCTGAGCCGATCGCGCGCTGCGACGACGCGGCAGTCATCGGAGCTGCATTTCTCATTCAGGACTTCGTCTCCGGTCTTGGCCAGGCGCGCAGAATTGTGCGCGACGCCGGCCTGCCGGAGTGGGGCAGTGCGCTGGCACATGAACTCGCGCAGGAACTCGCCAAGATCCATCGCATTTCGGCCAGCGACACTTCGATTCCGGCCCTGCCGATCCCCATCGGAAATCCGGCCGCCCACGAAGTCGCCAAATTGCGCAAAGCGCTCGATAGTGGCGGAGAGCCAAGGCCGGCACTCGAATACGTACTGCACTGGCTGGTCGCCCACGCGCCGCCGGCGCCCGGAGACCAATGTCTGGTTCATGGAGATTTCCGGACCGGCAATTACCTCGTCGATGATGGCCGGCTTGCCGCGGTGCTGGACTGGGAGTTCTGTCATTGGGGCGACGCGAACGAAGATGTCGGTTGGTTCTGCGCGCGCTGCTGGCGATTTGGCAATACCGCCCTGGAAGCCGGCGGCATTGCGCCGAGACAGGCATTCTTCGAGGCTTACGAGGCTGCCGCCCAACGCCGGCTTGATCCGCTCATCATCCGGTATTGGGAGATCATGGCTGCGGCCAAGTGGGCGACGATTGCGATGCAGCAGGGCGATCGCTTTCGAATCGGTGGAGAAATATCGGTTGAGCTGGCACTCACCGGCCTTATGGTTTCCGAGCTGGAACTCGAGGCGCTGGATGGTATTCGAGCCTACGAAGCCGGCCGTGGAGTTTGCTGAAATGCGCAGATTGTCAGGCGAAGCTTTGATTGATTTAGCCATACAAACGCTGAAGGCAGATGTGCGCGAGCATCTCGCATCCGACGCACGATACGCACTTGCCATGTCGATCAGCGCGCTCGAAATCGCACGCCGCGAGTGGCTGAGCGATCCGGAGAGCCGGCAGTGGGAGTTGTTGGACAATATCTACGATGACGGCGATGGCAGTCTCGCCAAGCTCGGCCGCGACATTCGCGATGGAACGGTGAATGATGTAACGCATCCCGATCTGAGACAGCTCCTCGAGCGTTTGCTTGTTGCCGAGCTGGAAGTTCGCAATCCGCAGGCATTGAAGGAAAGGCAGTTGGCAGCGTCCGATTTGGCTTAATGTGCGAGATCACTGGCAGATGATGTGAGCGACGTGGGGCTGGCGTTCGGTTCGCCGTTGGCGCAATGTTCGCTCCACAGATTCGATGGAGTAACGGAATGGATTGGGAACGTCCCGAACTTGCGAAAGGCGCCGCGAATTTTGCGCCGCTGTCTCCAATCAGCTTTCTTCGTCGGGCCGCGACGTTTTTTGCTGAACGAACGGCCGTCATCGATCGAGATCGGAGTTTCACCTATGCCGAGTTCTATGCCCGCTGCCGCCGTCTTGCGCATGCCCTAGGCAAGGCTGGAGTGGGTCGTGGCGACACGGTGGCTATCCTTGCTGCAAACGTGCCGGCGCTGCTTGAAGCGCACTACGCAGTGCCAATGCTTGGAGCCGTTCTCAATCCGATCAACATTCGTCTGGACCCGGCATTGATCAAGCTTTGTCTGGAACATGGTGAGGCGAAGCTCTTCTTTGCTGATCGCGAATTCCATGCGGCTATCCAGCCGGCACTCGACGACATGCCGAACAAGCCCATTGTGATCGATATTGCCGATGAAGAGACGGTCGGAAAGCCCAATTTCGGAAATGTCGAGTACGAGGATTTTCTCGCGTCCGGCGATGCTGATTATGCCTATGAAGGACCGGAGGACGAGTGGGAGTCGATCTGTCTGCTTTACACGTCCGGGACGACGGGCAGTCCCAAGGGCGTCGTCTACAGCCATCGCGGGGCATATCTCAACGCCCTGTCCAATGCCATCGCATTCCAACTTGACCAAGAAAGCCGCTATCTGTGGACGCTTCCGATGTTCCATTGCTCAGGCTGGACATATACTTGGGGGGTAACCGCCGTCGGGGGAACGCACGTCTGTCTGCGCCGTGTCGATCCGGCGCGAATATTCGCCGACATCGTCACACACGCCGTGACACATATGTGCGGCGCACCGATCGTCCTCAACATGCTGATCCATGCACCTGACATCCAAAAGCGAATGTTGCCGCGCCGGACGCGCGTGATGACCGGAGGTGCGGCGCCACCATCCGCCGTGATCCGCGATATGGAGGCTATGGGATTCGATGTGCTGCATGCCTACGGGACGACCGAAAGCTATGGCCCGTCGACAACGTGCGTGCATCCCGTCGCCTGGAACGACGTCGCGGCAGATGAACGCTATAGTCTGATGGCGCGCCAGGGCATTCCAATGCCCCTCGTTGACGAGATGATCGTTGCCAATCCCGACACGCTGGAGCGCGTGCCAATGGACGGCGAGACCATGGGTGAGATCATGCTCAGCGGCAACACGCTGATGAAAGGGTATCTCAAGAACGAGGCCGCGACGGCAGAGGCGTTCACCGGCGGGCTGTACCACTCCGGTGATCTCGCCGTCTGGCATCCTGACGGATATATCGAGGTCAAGGATCGCTCCAAGGACATCATTATTTCCGGCGGCGAAAACATTTCATCACTGGAAATTGAAGAGGTGCTTTATAAGCATCCCAAAATCATGGAGGCGGCGGTTGTCGCGCGGCCCGACCAGAAATGGGGAGAAACGCCCTGCGCCTTTGTCACGACAACTTCCGAGAGCGATGCGTTGACAGTTGAAGAAGTCGTCAGTTATTGCCGCGAAAATCTGGCAAGCTACAAAATTCCCAAGACTGTCGTCTTTGGTGACTTGCCGAAGACCTCGACAGGGAAAATCCAGAAGTTTCTACTGCGTGATCGCGCCAGGGAGGGGAACGTTTAGCCCGCCACTAGACGTTTACGGTGCCGACGCCAAGGGCTTGCGAGCGACGTAGCCTTGGCATAACCTACGGCCTGGAGCGTGGCAATTGACCTCCCAGACCACCGCGTCCAGCAGCAAGCCGCGTTTGCGTATCCGTTTGCCGGCTGACGTCCTGAGACCACAGGTGGCGTGCCTGCCAGGCCAGACCGCGCTCCACCGCCTCCGACAGAAAATTGCAGGTGTGCCGGCCGCACGCCCATTGCGGCCACCGCGTCCGTGTGGCCGTTTGACCTCTCCTCGCGAAAAGAGACCGCGAGAGAGACGTTAATTAGGCATTCATTAAAAGTAATTTATGAGAATTTTAGATATCGCATGAGACAGTCATCATGGCTGGATCAACTCATTGCTCAAAGTGGAAGCGAGTTTGAACGCGGACACGGGCAGGTGATTTATGGCTAATGTAATGACAACCGCGAATAGCGCGGTCACAATCCGCAGGACGATTGAAAAAGTCATCGCGGAACTGCGTGAGGAACTTTTCGGCACCTATCGGCCAGAGCGTCACTACATGCGCGGGCCGGGACCGAAATGCCGCGCGCGTGACCAGCATGGTGCCCTTGCCGGCTGATCGGTGAAGTCCCGAGCGCGTGCGACAGTCAACTGTCGACGCGCGCGTCTAACTGTTCTAGCTCAGTGACCAGCACGACCGCCTTAGTGCGAAACGCTCGCCGAGCGTTTGTGTCCTATCTCAAAATCGTTCTGACCCGTACGGTCCTGGCCGCGCAACAGCCATAGCGGTCGCGAAGCGAAGCTGACCGGGATGCCGCTCTTGTCAGCAGCCGGGCGGAGATTGCGATCGAACAGGGAGGTCGCGGGCATGTATCGCAAAGCAACGCCGGCCCGCCGATGTGGCGAGGTGTTCTTCGCCGCTCCATGAATGACATAGACGTCGTGCATTGACATTTGTCCGGGCCGCAGTTCGAGATCGACGGCTGTTGACGCGTCAAAGGCATCGTCAGCCGTGCGCTGCGTTAGAACGAGGTCGTCCCGATCTTCCATCAGGTGTTGATGCAGGACCTTCTCGCGATGTGAGCCGGGGATGACGCGTAGGCAACCATTCTCCCTGTTCGATTGATCGAGCGCCACCCAGACCGTGCACGTTGCAAGCGGTTGGATGGGCCAATAGTGACCGTCTTGGTGCCAGGGCGTTTCGAGACCGTCGCCGCTGGGTTTGCAGAAGACGTGGCAGCCCCAGAGAATGATATCGTCGCCGATGACATCTGCAACAAGGTCCAGGATATCCGGATCATGCGCGAGGTCCAGGAACTCCCGGCTTCCCTTCACGCCTTCGTCATTCTGGCCCTCGATATGCGCGCTCACGAACTTTTCCGGCCGCACACCAGGGTTTTCCCGAATCATGCGGTCGAGTGTTTGCCGCAAGGCATCAACGCGCCCGGTCGGGAGCGCGAAATCCGGAATGAGATAGCCGCGATCGTGGTAGTACTGTTGCTCTGCGGACGTCAAGCTCGCCATAGGTGTCTCCACTTGCGCTGCTTCGGCGGATTTCTAAGCGCTCCGGCCGAAAATTGTCGGGCGGAATTCGCCTGAATTCTGACATCTTGCCTGTCGGCGATCAATCGGCGCATGACCGGTTTCTGCATCTTTACAATTCTTTACACTGCAGCGACGTGCAGGAAACAACCACCTCTTAACTTGATGATGTGGCCGCAACGACGATCGCATTGACGGGGCGGCTGACGATCACAGATTTCCCAAGAGGATGAGCAACATGTCAAACGAAACAGAAACATCCACCCAGAAACTGGTTCGAAACAGTCGACGCAAAGTGGCCATCGTGGTCGCCAGCGTTGCCGTTGCCACGGGCAGCATTTTCGCGGTGAATGCCTTCGCCAATAGCAAGACCTACGCACATTTGAAAGTTTATGCAGGTGAGCCCGGCGCATTGAAGACGCCATTTGTTCATCATGCGCGGTGGGGTGGTCATCATCGTGGCGGACTGTCGCGAATGAGTGACGCCGAAATCGAGAAGATGGCAAACCGCATCGTCAAGCATGTCTCGATCGAAATTGACGCGACACCGGAGCAGGAAGTCAAGATTACGGAACTCGTCACGGCGCTTGCCAAGACCATGAAACCGGTTCGCAACGACATGATCGCGGCCAGGGAGCAGGTGCGTGAGGTTCTGCTCGCTGAAACGGTCGATCGCCAGGCGTTGGAGAAAATTCGCGGCGAACGGCTTGCCGAAGTCGATCGTTTGAGCAAGATACTGACGACGGCCATCGCCGATGTTGCGGAGGTCCTGACGCCGAAACAGCGTCGCGTACTGGAGGAACGACTTCAGCAGTTTCGATCAATGCGTGGGCGTTGGCACCGTGGATAACCCGAAAAACGGATAGGTTTTGGTCATGAGCGCCGAGATCCTATTGATTGAAGACGACGCGCGGCTGGCCGATATGGTGAAGGACTATCTCGGCCAGTCCGGGTTCGAAGTTACGATCGCGGCAACTGGCGGTGGTGGGCTGGCGGCGGCTGATAAACATCGCTACGACATCGTCGTCCTCGATCTCATGCTACCCGATATTGACGGCCTGGACGTCTGCCGGTCGCTACGCAGCAAGAGTGACCTCCCGATTCTGATGCTGACGGCGAAAGGCGATCCCA
>JBPCWB010000253.1:0-4199 GCA_051009955.1 Hyphomicrobiaceae bacterium
TGCTGAGCAGACGGCCGAAGTCGCAGAAGTCGAGGCGGCGTGGGGCCGCCGTCCGGTCGAATGGCTGTTGTCGAACCATGCGGTTGATAAGAACTGGTGTCTGATCCACGCCACGCAAACGCTAGCGGGTGAGATCGCAATGATGGCGCAGTCGGGCGCTGTCGTCGGATTGTGCCCAATCACGGAATCGAACCTCGGCGACGGGATATTCGACGCCGTGTCCCTTGCGGGCGAGGGGGGCGTCTTCGGTGTTGGTTCGGACTCCAACGTCCAGATCTCGCTACCCGCAGAACTGCGCACGCTCGAATATTCGCAACGCCTGCACCGACACGGCCGCGCTATGCTGGCGACCGAACAGGCCTCGACCGGACGCGTGCTGTTCGACAACGCCATCAAGGGCGGTGCCCAGGCCGTCGGGCGCACGTCTGGCGCCATCGCGCCGGGCCTCTTGGCCGATCTCGTCGCGCTCGACGCCGACGGGATTGATCTGTTTGACAAGACGGACGATGCGATCCTCGATAGCTGGATCTTCGCAACAACGGAGAACATCGTGAGTCAGGTTTGGTCAGCGGGACGGCACGTCGTCGTCGACGGTCAGCACAAAGCACGTCCACACATTGCACGGCGCTATCGTAAGACCTTGCAAGATTTGAAGGGACGGCTGTGACCCAGGCTCTGCTGAATTCCTGGACATCCGTCCGCGATGAAGTCATGCGCCGCATTGCGGATGGTGTTTGGCCACCGGGTGGCCTGATACCGGGTGAAGCACAACTGGCACAGGAATTTGGTTGCGCGCGGGCAACGGTGAACCGTGCGCTCAGAGACTTGGCCGAGGCGGGTTTGGTGATACGGCGTCGCAAGGGTGGAACGCGCGTTGCGGTGCACAAGGTGCGCAAGGCGGTCTTCGATATCCCGATCATCCGGCACGAGATCGAGCAGTCTGATCGCGCCTATCGGCACGTTGTGCTGTCTCGTCAGAAGCGCAGACCGTCGAAAATCGTCGCGGCCAAAATCGGTCTCCCTCAACACGTGCCGGCGCTGCATGTCAGGTCGCTGCATCTGGCCGACAATCGGCCCTACATGCTCGAGGACCGTTGGCTCAATTTATTGGCGGTTCCGGAAATTGCCGCGGCCGATCTCGGCGAGATCAGCATCAACGAATGGCTGGTGCGCAACGCGCCTTTCACACATGGTCAGCTGGATTTCCATGCCAAGACCGCGACGCCGGACGAAGCCGAATGGCTGGAGACCGAGGCCGGGGCCGCGCTCTTCGTCGCCACGCGAGCGACCTGGAACGGTGCCCAACCAATCACCTACGTCACAATGATCTATCCACCAGGGCATCGCATGGTGACCAATTTGTAAGCGCCGACGATTGAAATCGAGACGCGTGGCGCACCAGCAAGTTCAGAGCCGACCCGGCAGTTCACCAATCTTCGAAATCGTAACGTGCAAGCTCGCAGTCGACGTTGTTCGCGGCCGATTGTATGACGCTGTTCGCATGCATGATACGAGCCGGTCGACCCGAAATTTCCAGGATGAGCTTGCGCCGAATGGCTTCGGCGAGTTCGGTCTTCTTTTGGACCGGAAAGACGAACGACGACGGCCCGCCGATGACGCAGTCCTTGAAGTACTGGTCCAGGCCGTAACCATCGGCACCACGCTGCATCGCGGGCGCCAGCATGATCGGCAACCCGTTGATGATGATGCCCTTGCGCAGAACCCGCTCGCGTATGGGACGCAACTCGGGGCCGGTCCGGTTCGGTCCGTCTCCGGATACATCGATCACGCGACGGAAGCTTTCGATACCGTTGCGATCGAAGAGCTTCTCGGAAAAATCCAGGGCGCTGGATATCGACGTGCCGCGAATCGGCGAGCGCGGTTTGGAGGCAAGGATATCGCGAAAGGCCAGGGCGCTGCTGCGATCTGAGATAATGCGCCACGGAACAAGGACTTGCTGGAGGCCACCGCCGGCCCATTCGATGTAGGTGACAGCGATCCGACCGCGAATGCCCGAGGTTATGGCAGCGATCAATTGTTTGTCGGCAAAAGCTGCGAGAAATCCGCGCCGCTGAGTGTCGTGCTCATCACGACTCATGGAACCAGAGACGTCGACGGCGATAACAAGCTCAATATCAACGTGTTCCTGTGCAGCAACCGGCGACGACCAGACCAAAATGCCCATCATCATCGCCAACACAACTCTCACGGGACCTGTCCTACGCACTGCCATCAATTTCGTGAGGCTACTTTGGCGGATGGATGCCGGTGCTACAAGCCCTTGAATTCAGGCTTACGTTTGGCATGAAATGCCTCAACACCCTCGCGGAAGTCCTCTGATGACCGGAGACGGCTGTAGGCGTGCCCTTCCAGTTCAATGGCCGTGCTCAGGAATGCGTCCTCCGTGTCATTCAGGAGTTTCTTCGCCGTTCGCTGGGCCAGCGGTGCAAACGTGATCAGTTCATCGACCAACGCATCCGTTGCCGCCTCCAGTTGATCGTCGGCGACGCACTCGGTTGCGACCCCCCACTCAAAGGCCTGCTGTCCGCTGATCCGCTTCGACCGCATGACAATGTCCTTCGTCCGCGTGATACCGATCATCTTCTGCAAACGGGCGGTTCCGCCGGACCCTGGAATCTGTCCAAGCTTTTGTTCCGGCAGCGCGTAACGCGTCGTTTCTGCGGCAATTCGGAAATCGCAGGCCAGTGAGATCTCAAAGCCGACACCAAATGTGTAGCCGCGATTGGCGACGATGACAGGCTTGGAACACCGTGCCGGCGCCGCGATATTCCAGGCGAGCTGCGAGACCGTTTCAGGTGTCGCTTCCAGGAACCCCTTGATGTTGCCACCGGACGAGAAATGTTCACCTGCGGCACGCAACACGATGATACGGACACGGTCATCGAGATCGAGCGTTTCGAAAACCAGTCGCAGCTGATCACGCTGCGGCATGGAAATGACGTTAAGAGGGGGACGTGCGAGGATGATGTCGGCGCGCTGGCGGTCGGCATCGATCTCGACCCGGAATCCATCAAGGTCATTGAGCGGTTCAGTCAGGTTCGAGGGAAATGCGGTCATCAGGAAAACTCCAGAAGGTATTGGGCAGGTCAGGACGACGGATGCAGGCGGCTTCTACACGTGCGGCGGATTGGTTTCGGTTTTGTAATCACCGGCGACCAGCAAGCGACGCAATATCTTACCAACAGGCGACTTCGGAATGGCATCGACAAAGACAAAGCCGCGGGGTCGCTTGAAATTGGCAAGTTCTGATTGCCGGCACCATTGATCAAGTTCATCCTCCGTGACGGCTGATTGGCGTCGGATAAAGGCCGTCACGCGCTGTCCCCACCGCTCATCAGGCAGCCCGATAACGGCGATCTCGGCAACGGCCGGATGCAGCGACAGGACGGATTCGATTTCGGCGGGCAGCACGTTTTCACCTCCGGTAATGATCATGTCGTCGACGCGACCTGTGACGAATAGATCGCCGTCGCGATCGCGGTAGCCGATATCGCCGGTGAAGTACCAACCATCGTGAAGAGACTTGGCGTCGGCATCGGGGCGCTGCCAATAGCCCTCGAAGGCTTCGTCGCCTGACAATGTCGCAATCACCTGCCCCTCTTCCCCAGGACCGACCGTATCGTTCGGGTCGTGCGATCCGATCGCCGCGACGCGGATCTCGGTATTGATCCCGGCTTTGCCTGCGCTGCCGGGCTTGGCCGCGGCGCGCTGTTCAACGGTAAAGGTGTAGATCTCTGAGGAACCGTAGTGATTGACGAATAGCTCGGGCTCAAAGGCCCGGTCGAGCCGTTGCAGCAAACCATCCGTCATGGCCGCGCCGGCAAATCCGAGCTTTTTAACGGAGGTGATGTCGGAGTTGGCAAAGGCTGGGCAGGCAAGCAGATCATGGTAGAGCGTTGGCACGAGATAGAGACTTGATATCCGCTCGTCAGCAATGAGATTGAGCGCCCGGCCTGCGTCAAACCTTGGCAGGCAGACAAATGTTCCGTTGATCAATGCCATGGCCAGAAGAGAGCGCACACCCATGGTGTGATAGAGCGGCATGACGCCGAGTGTCACTTCACCGTTGAGGTAGGCGTTCTGAGCGACATGAGCCAACGCGGCCGCACGCTCGGCGCGATGCCGACGCGGCACGCCCTTTCCGCGACCGGTCGTGCCCGACGTATAGAGCATCAGCG
>JBPCWB010000254.1:0-4518 GCA_051009955.1 Hyphomicrobiaceae bacterium
AATCTATTGCGCCGGTTTGCAGCCAAGGCTCATGGTCGCCCGGCCGATGGTCGGAAGACGGAAGCGCATCCGCCTCTGGTTGAGACGACATTCAGTATGATCGGACAGGCCGGGCGTGCCTCCGGCAACAATCTGGCGGAGGTTGGGGCACAACTGTCTGCCAGCGAGGCGCGCCAGATTCGGACCCGACAAATCCTCATTGCTTGGCGGAAGGCGCTACCCCAAATCCCGGGTGTTGAACGGATTGCCGTCTTTGGTCGCCGTGGCGGGCCGCCGGGTCGCGACGTTGATGTCCGCTTGCAGAATGGTCCATTGAGTGTCCTCAAGCAGGCGGCCGAAGAGCTCAAACTGAAACTGACCGGCTTTCCCGGCGCCAGCGCAATCGAGGACGATCTGCCCTATGGCAAGCAGGAATTGGTCTTCAAGCTGACGCCGCGTGGCACGGCATTGGGGTTCACCGGAGCGAGCATAGGCCGACAGGTTCGCAATGCGTTTGAAGGGGCGATTGCCACTCGGTTCGGGCGTGGCGACGAGGAAGTCACCATACGCGTGCTGCGGCGTCAGGAGGCTGCAGGTCTTGCCGCACTGCACAACATGTTCGTCGTGACCGGTGCGGGCTCCCGCGTTCCATTGACAGACGTTGTTGCGATCGAGGAACGCCAGACGTTTTCAATCGTCCAGCGCCGCGAGGGCGTGCGCACGGTGTCCGTGACGGCAGATCTCGACAACGAGGTGACGACCACGGCTGAAGTCGTTCAGCGCCTGGAACGCGAGATCATGCCCGAACTCGCCTCGAAATATGGCATCTCTTATGTATACAGCGGTCGCGCGGAGGAGCGCGGCAAGGCATTCAAGGATCTCAAATCCGGAGCATTTCTGGCCCTGGCCTTGATCTACATTATCCTCGGATGGGTCTTCGCCAGCTATGCCAAACCGCTGGCCGTCATGGCCATCATACCCTTCGGGTTCGTCGGTGCCGTCGCCGGTCACTACATCATGGGGTACAATTTAACCCTGCCGTCGATGATTGGCTTGCTTGGCTTAAGCGGTATTTTGGTAAACGACTCGATCGTTCTGGTGAGTCGACTGCAGGAGCGGCTGAGTTTCGGCGAAAACCTCGCAACAGCGTCAGTCCAATCGGCCTGCGATCGCCTGCGTGCGGTATTGCTCACGTCCTTAACGACGATCGGTGGATTGGCACCGCTCATGTTCGAGACGAGCCGCCAAGCGCAATTCCTGATCCCGCTTGCCGTGACGATTGTCTTTGGTCTTGCCACGGCGACCGTCATTGTCCTGATTCTTGTCCCGTGCCTCATTGGTGTTGGCGCTGACATCGGACGTGGCGCCCGGATGATCAAAGAATTATACGTCAGACCGGCAGATGGCCTGTCACGCGGCGAGGTCGTGCCGACGCGGCAAGAACCGGCCGAATAGCTGAAGCGTGATCGAAACGTGAAAGCACTTTCGACACCAATTTGACATTTCTGAATTGAATCCCGGAACCAACTGACTAAGAGTCGATCATCATGAAGCAGGGCGACCAACCGATCGGGGACCAGGCCGCGTGAACATGACGACGACATCGCTGGGCAGTGCCGTTTCGTTCCGGCGCTTCGATGAAGTGTGCACGGTCGGCCTCATGCTCGTCCCGGACTTCTCGATGATGGCGTTTACCTCTTTGGTTGAGCCGATGCGGATTGCCAACCGGTCATCGGGAAAGGTGCTCTACCGGTGGCACGTTCTCTCGCAAGACGGCGAGCCGGTCGAAGCGTCAAACGGCCTGCGCGTATTGGCCGATGGAACCTACCGGTCTGCGGACCGTTTGTCGGCAACCATTGTTTGCGCGGGCGAACGCGTGCCCCGCTATGATCATCGCGAGTTGATTGCGGTTCTGCGGCGTATGAGTTCTTTTGGTTCGGCCATCGGAGCGGCCTGTACGGGAACCTATGTCCTGGCCAAGGCCGGTTTGATCAACGAGCACAGGGCTACCATCCATTGGGAAGACTATCCCAGCTTGATGTCAGACTTTCCCGAGTTGGACATCTCGCAGCAATTGTTCGAAATCGACCGCAATCGCTTCACATGTGCCGGCGGCACGGCCGCAATCGACATGATGCTGGCGTTGATCGCGCGCGACCACGGCGTCGAACTGGCAGCGCAAGTAACGGACATCTTGGTGCACCACCGCATGCGCGAATCAAGTGAGCGTCAGCGCATGGATCTGCGCAGCCGTCTCGGTGTCGCCCATCCCAAGCTGCTGTCGGTCGTCAAGCGCATGGAAGAAACCGTCGACAGCCCGATCAGCTGCGCCGAACTTGCGCGCCAGGAGGGCATCTCGACACGGCAGCTCGAACGTCTGTTCTCGAAATATCTGGGTCACTCGCCGACGCGCCACTACCTCGCGGTTCGTCTTGAGAGAGCCCGCTTTTTGCTGCTGCAGACCAGCATGCCGATACTCTCAGTCGCGATGGCGTGCGGATTTGTATCCGCTTCGCACTTCTCGAAAAGCTACCACGAATTCTTCCGGCGCACGCCGAGCGCCGAACGCCGTGGTGCCAAGGTGGCCTGACAAAACAACTGACCACGCGGCTATTCCGCGTGTCGGAATCGCTTCGATCCCGGTAAAAAGCAGGTTGCTCTAGACGTCAGGCCGCACGAAATCGCCTGTCGCACCATCCATCACCCACAGCTCCCCGCTGGAAATGTCGAACCAGGCGCCGTGGAGCTGCAAATGCCCTTTGCGTTCGAGCTTGGACACGTAGGGAAAAGTCCTCAGGTTCGCTATCGAATAACGGATCGAAATCCGCTCAAGCGCTGTTTGGCGTTCCGAACCGGTCATCCAGTCGTTGGCGTTGACGGCATCGGCGGCCGGCGTTAGGAGATCCATCCACTTGCCGATGAAGTCGCCGGGCGACAACGGCTTGTCGGCTGGGTCGAGTGCAGCGCGGACACCGCCGCAGCGGCCATGCCCCATGATAATGATATGCTTGACCTTGAGGCTCTGAACGGCGAATTCCAGCGCCGCCGATGTGGCGTGATACTCGCCGTCCGGCTTGTAGGGCGGGACCAAATTGGCGACATTGCGCGCCACGAAGATTTCTCCAGGCACGGTATTGAATATGATTTCCGGCGCCGCCCGCGAATCGCAACACGCGATGACCATCGTATCAGGCGTCTGGCCCTGCTCGGAAAGCGCGCGGTAGCGATCGCGTTCAGCAATGTACTTGCCGCTCTTGAAAGCCTGGTAGCCCTGCAGAAGCGTATCTGGAAAACTCGTCATGCAACGGGACATAATTCCTGAGCGAGCATTGCGCAACGCCAAAAAACTCAGCGATCAATAGCGGGAGCCGATGATCGGAGGGAATTCGGAGCCGCCGCCGGGCAGCCGGTCGATTCGGTTAACGGACGCGCTTCTCAGAAAAACATTTCTTCATCAGGGCGCAGCGCTGCGGCCCCGAGAAATGCATCGAGGAGCCTCTCGCTGGGCGGATGAACTCGCAAATCTGTCCGAGCCCGTCGGTCGTCAACCAGCCCTGCCGACGACCCCGCTGGACGGCAAAACAGTCCGCCAGCTCTTCGCTGGGGCCGCGAAACTGGTGGCCGCATTCGTGCGAATAGATCCACAACTTTACGGCCGTCGGTACACGCGAAATAAGGCGCGGATTGATAATGAGAAAGCCCGGATAGGCGGCACCGTAGTCATCCAGGCTCGGATCCATCACGGTCGGACGCCGTCCACAAATCAGACGGTTCCCGTCAAGGACAAGCTGACCGGCCGGGATGATCTTGGCATTCCCAACATGTGCAGCATACTCGGTCACATTGGGTGGACGTTGCCCGACCGCCGGTCCCGCGCCGTAAAGTCCCGTGATCAGCGTGCTTGTGGCCAGCGTGATGACCCCAACAAACAGCCAAACGATCGTGCGGCGGGATAGCATCCGTCTAAGCCCTCATGATCACCAATGCCACGCCTCAGCTCTGCCACTCGACGTGCAATGGCGAGTCCATCCCCCGGTGGCTGTTCGTCGCGGTCGAAACCCGACCCTCATAAAAACATGATCGACCGAAGACCACAATTGAACACCAACCGTGTTTGTCCATTTTACGACAACCAAGCATGATTCGCCCGAATATCGACAGAATTGTCGCCATTGAGCCGACTGACCGGGCCTTGAGCAACCTGCTTCATGTTGGAGCCGGTTGGATCCGACACGTAGCAGAAAGTTGCTCCCGCCTTTCAGAGCGATCATCTTTACGCCCGATGTTGCAACCGTCGTCGCGGTTCCAACACTGGGAACGATGATCTCGTGATGCAAACCTGCCGGGTTAGGGTTTTTTTGCGACCGCAAGCAACTCAACGATCGTAAACCCGATATCGTCCGTCTCGTCCAACGGGCGGATGTAGGCTGCGAACGCCGGTGACGCATCCTTCAGCATGCTGGCAAGGCGTGGCACCGTCTCGCTGGGGACCGACTGATTGCGGCACCAGGCATTGAAGCTCATGGCTTTGTCGAGCAG
>JBPCWB010000255.1:0-7018 GCA_051009955.1 Hyphomicrobiaceae bacterium
TGCTTCCGGTTCGCAGGCCGCGTCTCCTCCGGTGGAATTCTCGTTTCCGGTACCGCAATGACTAAGGTCGATACAAAGGCATGGCCGAATAACGAAACTTGCAACAGTCTGAATTCAGGTTTTAGGACGGGACGCCCGATGAGTATTGTGTTCAAAATCCCGACTATCGAAAGTCTATTTCGCGATGTTCGGGCAGTGCTGACGGTTGCAGTTATCGCATGCATCGTGACCATGAGCGCCCCTGATGTTTTATCGGCGGGCTCTTCTGTGCGGAAAATCGTTTCCAATGGACAGTTGATGGCGCTCGGAGTCGTTCAGCACAAGGCGGAAACGCTTGCCTCCGACGACAACGTCAATGAGATATTGGTCGGCAATCCGGACATTGCAGACGTGGTCGCGTTGACCAATCGGAAGCTCTACATTCTCGGCAAACAGATTGGCATGACCAGCGTAACATTGTTGGGCCAGAACAAGAGCGTCATCGCTGTACTCAATGTCAGTGTGACACATGATCTGCCTTACCTTCGCGAACGGTTGCGGGCCGTCATTCCTCACAGTGATATCCGCGTTCAGTCCGTCAACGGCGGTATTTTTCTTTCCGGCGTTGTTGCGAGTTCCGGGGCCGTTGATCGCGCAATGTCCATTGCCGAACAAATCGCTCCCAAGGCCGTGACTAACGGAATGACCGTCCGCGGCTCCCAACAGGTTCAGCTTGAAGTGCGCTTCATCGAGGCAAATCGCGATGCATCCCGTGATTTGTCAATTGGCTCAGAGGTCTTGGGCTCAAGTGTTGCCGCTGCCACGGGCATCAGTGCGATTGCGGGCGGCATACCGCTATTCGGTCTCGCGTCCAACAACACCCCGTTCGGTGTGGCGATCGCCAGAATTCTTGATAACGGGACGACGGCCGACGTAATCATCCAGGCGTTGGAACGAAAGGGTTTAGCGCGTCGATTGGCGGAACCAAACCTGGTTGCCCAATCTGGCCAATCAGCAAGCTTCCTTGCCGGCGGTGAGTTTCCGTTCCCGGTTCAATCAGATCAAGATACGATCTCCGTCGAATTCAAGAAATTTGGCGTCGGCCTGTCCTTCACGCCCACTGTTCTAGGTGACGGACTGATAAACCTGGTGATCGAGCCCGAAGTCAGCGAGCTGGATCCCTCCAGCTCACTTCGGGTCGGCGGCGTCGAGATTCCCAGCTTGTCTGTACGACGGGCGCGCACAACCATCGAGTTGCGTGATGGCCAGAGTTTCGCGATGGCGGGATTGCTTCAGGCCAACAACTTCAAGAACCGCAGACAACTCCCATGGATTGGCAACGTCCCGATCCTTGGTGCACTATTCGCAAGTTCGTCGTTTCAGAAACGCGAAACCGAACTCGTGATTATCGTCACGCCAAGACTTGTCAGGCCCAAGGTGCCAGGCCCCAAGCAACTCATCAAAACGCCGTTCGACAGTCGTGTATCAAGCAACGACGTTGAGTTCTTTCTTCGCGGTCAGACAGAAGTCAGAGTCGGTCGGGCAAAACCCTTTACCGGGCACATATTGCAGTTGGCGAACGAGGCGCCGGTAGATTCCGGATTCAAGACAGGAGTTGTCCGTGGTACGAATTTCAAGTAACGCGCAGGCGCGCCGCTTTACTGGTGTCACCATGATTGGTGTTGCCCTGGCGCTTTCGCTGTCGGCATGCTCGAGTGATGATATCCATAGCTCCCTTGGTTACAGCGACCAGGTGGTTACCGACACCGGCGATGCAAACGCCGCCAATTCCGTCGCGCAAACGATTGATCCCTGGTCGCCTGCAAGCCAAAACAACAAAATTGATCAGGATGGTCAACGCGCCAGGATCGCAGCTCAGCGCTACGCGACAGACAGTGTCAAAGATCCCGGCGGTTTGAATGAAAGTTCCCAATTGAAGAGCACAAGCACTGGTGGCGTCACCAAGTAGGAGCGTCAATCCACCGGCGTGGACCGAAAAATTTGAGGGCCAGTCAGTACAAAATTGTTGATGTCGATGAGAGGGAGGGGTTCGACCCGGCGTGACGCCACAATCAAAGTCGCATATTGGTGTTTGAGCACTGCACCAACTTAGAAATGCCCATTTGCATGTCTGTCGTCGCGCTAATCAGTATGAATACAGTCCTCCAGCATCACTTTCGGGATGTGCTGGATGGCCGCCAGGCGTTCGAATTCTTCGGGATAGAGAATTCGATCGTCAATATCGCAGATCAACACATGAAGTTAGCTCAATTTGACCTGCTGATTGTTGATCTTGGTTCCCAGCGAGATGAAGCCATTACGGCTATAGACAGATTACGGAAGAATGGCGTGCGCGGTGCAATTGTTACAGTTTCCGATGATCTCGAGCAGGCCGATGTCCGTGCTTTGTTACACCTGCGGGCCTCTGACTGGCTTTCGATGGTCGACGGCCGGTTACCAACGAAAGGGGAAGTCATTGAAGCTTCGCTCAAGGCCGTCCGCGAGAATCCGAACGTGAGACTCTCAACCTCGACCGCGCACTGCCTCTCGTTCATTTCCGCAGCTGGTGGTGTCGGCCAATCCGTGTTGGCCAGCACAATCGGATTGATGATGGCGCAGCGACGAAATCCCAAGCGAACCGTTTGCCTGATCGACCTCAACTTTCAGTATAGCAAAGTCACCGATTATTTGGATCTTGAACCGCGGCTCGACCTCAAAACAATTCAAAATGCACCTGAGCGCCTCGACCGCACTTTGATGGAGGTCATGCTCAGCCGCCATGACAGCGGACTAGCTGTCGTGGCCTCCGAGAGACGGCGCGGCACTGAGGAGTTGCCAAATACCGACGTGGTGCTCCAGCTGCTCAATGTTGTGTGCGAGATGTTCGATGATGTCATCGTTGATCTTCCCGCAATGTGGCAACCTTGGACGATCGACATTCTAGCTGGCTCAAATGAGATCAATATTGTCACTGACTTCAGCGTGCCGGGAATTCGCCAGGCCAAAGAACTGTTGACGAGCCTGCCGGATCTGCTCGCGCAGGAAATCAAAACCAAGGTCATCGTCAATCGCTATCGGGAGAAAATCTTCGGCGGTCACCTGCGACAGCGTGATGCCAGCGATGCATTGGGTCCCGCGCTTGCCGGATTCGTTTCCGAGGGCGGAGAAAAGTTGAATGAAGCGATCAACCTGGGACAGCTCGAATCGATAGCGAATAGTTCAAGCCGGATTGCGAAGGAGCTGAAGCGCATAATAGAGGGCCTCTAACGTCCCTGGTCGTCGCGGCGGCGCGCGTAGCGTAAGTGTGCTGCCCTGATGCTCAACGGAATCGGACTGCGAAAAATGAACCTGGTTTAGTTGTGAGTTGTTAAAATGCGATTCTTGAGCAGGCGATCCGGTGCTGACAAAGACGCAAAGCAGATATCCAACGGCATGCTGGCCAATGGCCTTGCACATGGCAGTGCCGGCATCATGTCTGACGTTTCCTCCCTTAACGATGAGTTGCTGCACTCACCGGAATTCGTGGATGCGAAAATCCGCATCCATTATCGGCTGATTGATGAACTCAATCTATCGCAAATCGAGAAAATGGACCGCGAAGAACTGCGCGAGGAAGTTCACGGGTTCGTCGCGGACTATGTTTCAACGGAGCGGCTACCACTCAACTCGCAGGAACTCGCAGAGTTCGTTGAAGAGGTCATCGACGAACTGACGGGGTTGGGGCCGATTGAGCCACTCCTCAAAGACCCGACAATCACTGACATTCTCATCAATTCTCACGAGCACATTTATGTCGAGCGCGAAGGTCAACTGGATCGCGTTCCCATGCGCTTTAAAGATGACGCTCATGTATTGCGGATCGTCAACAAGATCGTTGGAGCTGTAGGTCGACGGATCGACGAATCCCGCCCAATGGTGGACGCTCGATTACAGGACGGATCCCGTGTCAATGCTGCAATTCCTCCCGTTGCGGTTGATGGTCCATTAGTGTCGATCCGAAAGTTCGCGCGCGAGACGTTCGACCTTGAAGCTCTCGTTCGTCTCGATACGCTCAGTCTGGCGATGGCGACAGTGTTGAGCGAGATAGTGAAAGGTCGCCTCTCCATCGTCATTTCCGGTGGCACCGGAACAGGGAAGACGACACTCCTCAATGCCATGTCACGGTCGATTTCCCCACGGGAGCGTCTCATCACGATTGAGGATGCGGCGGAACTTCAGCTGCAACAGCCCCACGTCGGCCGCTTGGAGACCCGACCTCCGAACATCGAAGGTGATGGTGAAATTCGCCAGCGGGATTTGGTCAAGAACGCTCTGCGGATGCGGCCCGATCGCATTATCCTTGGCGAAGTTCGCGGTGATGAGGCGTTCGACATGCTTCAGGCCATGAGTACTGGTCACGAGGGCTCAATGACCACAATTCACGCGAACACCGCGCGGGATGCGCTGGCACGAATTGAGCAGATGATCGGCATGTCGGGCTTCCGTATGTCTGAGGGCACAGTCCGGTCCCAGATTACCAGCGCCGTTGACGTCATCATTCAAATCCAGCGGTTTCCGGACGGCAGGCGCCGCGTCACGAGTATTTCCGAAGTTGTTGGGTTGGAGGAGATGACTGTCCAGATGCAAGAACTGTTCAAATTTGAACAGACATCGGTCACCGAAGACAACCGGGTTCTCGGTGACTTCCGCGCGACAGGGTTGCGCCCAGTGTTCCTGGATCGACTTCGGCTCAACGGGGCGACGCTCGAAGATAACCTTTTCCATCCCGGGCGGTGACCATGATAAATCTCATGCCAGCAAGCTATGTCGATATCGCAATCTATGTGTTGCTGTTCACGGCCTACTTCATGGTCATCGAGGTCGTGTTCTTTTCCGTTGCGCGCCAGATTAGTGGCCGTGAGGCTGTCAATCGCCGCTTGGGCGGAGGCGGTGCTGCACTTCATCGTGGCGATGGCACCGAATTTGTTGATCAGTGGGAGCAGCAGCGTGGCACCTTCCTCGACACTGACACTAAATGGGGACCGCAAACTCTCGTTCGACTGAGTCAGCAGGCGGGCGTGAGATGGCGTCTTTGGAATCTCATTGTCATACCGCTGCTGCCGGCTGTGGTTGCCGGAGCGGGTGTTTATCTCACGACAAGATCGATCGCTGCAGCTGTGGTTCTGGCCGCCGTCGCCGCAACCATGGGACCTCTCCTGTATCTCCTGGTCATGCGAACCCGCCGCATCCGAAAATTTGAAAGCCAATTGCCCGATGCGCTCGATACAATTGTGCGCAGTATCCGCGCAGGCCATCCCCTTCCATCTTCTATCCAGATGGTTGTTCGAGAGTATTCCGATCCCATCGGCAAGGAGTTCGGTCAAGCCGCTGACGAACTGACTTTCGGGATGGATATGGAGACGGCGATGCGGAACATGAACAACCGGCTGCGCCAGCATGATCTCGCACTTGTCGTTTCGGCAATTTCAATCCAATCAAAGTCCGGTGGCAATCTGACAGAAATTCTTGGCAACCTGGCCGCCGTTATTCGTGACCGTACGCGCATGCGCATGAAGGTTCGCGCCTTGTCATCCGAGGGGCGCCTATCCGCAATTGTCCTCAGCTCACTCCCAATCGCGCTATTTTTCATTCTATCGGTCACGGCACCGGCGTTCTATGGCGACATTTGGCAGTACGGCGTCGTCTATCCGATCTTCATCGCCGCAGGGATATGGATGGCGATTGGCAACTTGGTCATGTGGCGCTTGGTGAGCTTCGAAATCTGATGCTGCTGCCTCAAACATTTACGGACTTGGTCACGACATTCTCCCGTGAATACGAAGCCTACATTATTGCGTTGGCCTTCTTCGGATTTCTTGCGAGCGTCTTTTTTCTGGTGAATCGCGTTGTCGAAATGCGCGAACGTGTTCGTCGGCGCGCTGTTGCATTCAACCCGGTTCAACAACGCAGCACCGACCCGGAAAAAAGCCCACGTTCGACCTCTCCGATTACTGATGTTCAGGGTCAGCTGGAGCAGGCATCCGAGCTTCTCTACAAAATCGAACGTGGATTGGCGGACGGCAGAGACCTGAAGATTTCAACCGCGCGCCGGGAACTCGTACAAGCAGGATACTTTAACAGCAGCGCGGTATTCTGGTTCTACTTCTCGCGGCTGCTCCTGGCACTTGTGGTCGGCACTGCTCCGCTAGCCATCGTCAGCTTCTATGAAGTTCAGATCTCAATTCTGACTCTCAGTGCCATTTGCGTCGGTGGCGCAATGTCCGGGCTCATAATACCAGGGTTCTATCTCAGCTACCGACAGAGCGTGGTCCGTAGTCAGTGCCGCATGGGATTTCCGGATTTTCTCGACCTTCTGGTCGTTTGTGCCCAGGCGGGCATACCTCCTCGGGCCGCCTTTGAGCGCATCAGCAGAGATCTCGCCCTGCCGTACCCATATCTTGGCGCCAATCTATTTCTATCTTACCTGCAAATACGTGCCGGATTGCCACTAGTTGATGCGATTGAAAGCCTTGGACGCAGAATAAACTTGCAGGAAATTCGCAGTTTCGGTTTGCTTCTTAAACAAACCGAAGAATTAGGAACCAAACTGTCCGATGCCCTGCGCGTTTACAGCCACGACATGCGTGCACGCAGAATGCTGCGTGCTGAAGAAAAGGCACACGCTCTGCCCGTCAAACTCACGTTGCCACTGGCATTCTTTGTTTTTCCGGTGATGATCGTGGTGATCTTTGTTCCGATATTAATTAGGATAAATCAGTCATTATTCTGAAGGCAGATAAAGTCGCTAGAAGGTGAGTAGTATGCGTCATTATGGACGAGCGCTGTTTGCGCTAATCTGCCTTGGTTTTGGTGCCACAGGATGCACCATGACCAACGCACAGTTGGGCCTTGGCCAAAGCGCCGACGCCGAAAGACACCCGTTTCTCGCCGCAGCCAATGCGACGCCTGTGCAGAAAGGGCAAGTCCACTATCGAGATGGTTCCTATGGCTTGGCCGAGAAGCACTTTCGAGTTGCTGTGGAGCGGGACCCTTCGAATGC
>JBPCWB010000256.1:0-5532 GCA_051009955.1 Hyphomicrobiaceae bacterium
GCTCCACCTGGGAGATTACAATCGCGGATGATCGGCGCTTCCGCAGCCGTTTCCTCGTTGCCGCGGTTGGCCCGTTATCGGCCCCGACGATGCCGCGCTTCGACGGAATAGATGAATTTCGCGGACCGTCGTTTCATACCGGTTTGTGGCCGAAGGAGCCCGTGTCATTCGAAGGCAAACGGGTTGCGGTGATCGGTACCGGAGCCACGGGCGTGCAGACGATCCAGGAGGTCGCCAAGACAGCCGGTCATCTCACCGTCTTTCAGCGTCGGCCGAACTGGTGCACACCTTTGCACAACCGGAAGATCGACAAGCAGGAGATGGAGCAGATCCGAGCGGGCTACCCGGAACTCTTCCAGCGCTGCCGCGAGACGTCGGCCTGCTTCGTTCACACCATCGATCCGCGTGGAACCTTTGAGGTCACTGAAGAGGAACGTCTGGCGTTCTGGGAAGACCTTTATGCGGGACCGGGATTCGGAATCTGGCAGGGCAACTTTCGCGACATGCTCACCGATCGCAAGGCAAACCGGCTTGTGTCCGAGTTCGTCGCCGAAAAAATCCGCCAGCGCGTGCATGACCCCAAGGTCGCCGAGATGCTGATTCCCAAGGACCACGGCTTTGGCACGCGGCGTGTGCCGCAGGAGACCCATTACTACGAGGTCTACAATCAGCCGAATGTTACCTTGGTCAGCATGCTCGAAACGCCGATTGAGCGCATTACACCGACAGGCATCAAGACGACAGATGCCGAATTCTCGTTTGACATTATTATCTATGCGACGGGTTTCGACGCGATCACCGGCAGTTTCGACCGCATCGATATTCGTGGAACAGGTGGGCGGAAACTCAAGGACAAGTGGACGGGTGGACCGACGACATTTGTCGGGGTCATGGTCGATGAGTTTCCGAATATGTTCATGGTCATGGGGCCGCATACCGCGCTCGGCAACATTCCCCGCAGCATCGAATACAACGTCGAATGGATCCGTGATCTGCTCGACTATATGACCAGCCACAATTTGACCCGTGCCGATGCACGCCCATCCGCGGTTGCTGAGTGGACGGCCTTTGTTGCGGAGAAAGCTGAGGGCCTGTTGTCAAACGAAATCGATTCGTGGATGACCGGTGTCAATATCAATGTGGAGGGCAAACAGCAGCGTGTTCTTGCCCGCTATAGTGGCTCTGCGCCCGACTATCGTGCCTGGTGCGATAGGGTCGCGACCGGCAATTATCGCGAACTTGCGTTTACCTGATCACAAGCTGGCACACACAACAGTCGGAAATGTGCTAACCATCGCCGACAAGTGCCAACGCGCGCCACAATCAACACCAAAGAAGCCAGCCACCAATGACGGATCTCAAATTCAAGACCGAGATGGAGTTTGCCTATCAAACGCCGCGCGAACTCGCACCTGGGGTTACGCGAATCGTGGCCAACAACCCGAGTGTGTTCACCTATAAGGGAACCAACACCTACATCATCGGCGGCGGCGGCGACATCGCAGTCATCGACCCGGGCCCGGAAGACGAGGCACACTTCGACGCCGTCATGGCCACCGTCGGCAAGCGGCAGGTCTCGCATATCGTCATCACACACACACATCGAGATCATATCGACGGTGTGCCTCGTCTGGCAGATGCGACGGGAGCGAAAATCTGCGCCTTCGGCCGCACCGCTCGCAATCCCAACACCTTGACCGACAGCCCCTCCGGTGCCGAGTTCTTCGACCAGAACTTTACGCCGGACATCACCGTCAAAGATGGCGACAGGCTTGCCGGCAGCGACTGGACTTTGAAAGCCCTGTTCACACCGGGGCACGCGCCGGATCATCTGAGCTTCGAACTTGTCGATCAGAAAATCCTGTTCTCCGGTGATCATGTAATGGGCTGGAACACCAGTGTCGTTGCGCCACCAGAAGGCAACATGGCTGACTACCTGGCTTCGCTCGAGCGTTTGCTGGATCGCAACGATGCCGTCTACTTCCCTGGCCATGGCGGACAGATTCCAGAGCCGCAGAGGTTCGCGAAGGCCTATCTTCTCCATCGCCGTGTTCGCGAACAGTCGATCCTCAAGGCGCTCAAGCAGAACAACACCACGATCGCCGAGATTGTGACGGTCGTCTATAAAGACCTCGATCCCCGCCTCGTTCGCGCTGCTTCGATGTCCGTGCAGGCCCATGCCGAGCATCTTGCCGAACGCGGCATCGTCGAGCTGGAACAGCCCGTCACGTTCGACTCGCAAATTGCGCTACGAGCGAATGCCTAGTTTGGTCCAAGACAATCGCAAGGCCGTCGCCGGTATCAGTTGGTCTGCCCACGACGCGAGCGCCGCTGACTGGCAGGCACCGTCGCTTCGACGCGTGCAATGATCTCCGTCTGGATCGCGCGAATGCGCGCTGCATTCGCACCAAAATCATGGCGGCCAAACCGAGAGGCCGAGCGGATGTCGATTTTTGAACCACCGCGGACCTCCTGAACACGCACTGCGACGTCATCGTAGAACCCAAGAACCAGTGTCCGGTCAACACCTTCGATCTGGCCCCAGCCCGGCCCCAGTTCGCCCACGGGCGTTTCGCCGCCGATCACGATGCGCATACGCTGCAGCGCTTGCCGCGTCAGGTCCATCGCTTCCTGCGGCGGCCGATTGATCGCAATGGCTCTGAGATCTTTGTATGCGGGGCTCTGCAGGTCGGCGAACTCGCGCGGATAATCAATCGGATTGGCACCCCGCGGGCGTTTCTCCGCCATGAAACGAAACACAGGCGGGTTTGCCACATCAGTCGTCACGTCGTTGATGGCCGGAAGATCCGGAACGCTTAGAATTGCCCCCACCGGCCAAGCCAACATCAGCAGCGCAAGCACCATCCCGGTCACCGCGTTGGAGGCACCGCGCCATCCCCGCTGCCAGATCCGAACCAACGCAAACAGACCGACCAGACAAACCAAGCCGCAGCCAACGAATGCCAGCGTAAACAAATTCAGAGCTACGAGGGTCGACATCCCGAAAATTCGGTGGAAAATGATCGTCAGCAGCAACAATGCCAGACTGAACAGTGCAAGCCGGATGGTCCATACGCTCGACCGGATCGGGGTGGAATCCTCGCCAAAACCGATACCGCGCATTCTTTTGCCTCATCGATATCCCAGATTGACCGCGTCATGCGTTTGCTGCCGTGAACGGATCACTGCACCGACTATTGCCAATCCATACCAGCCCCAGCGCTCTGGTCCAGCTTTTACAGGATGACAGCAGCATCGCGATGTGATCCCTTACACGAACACCGGTTCGCTTCTGCGATACCTCAGAAATCCCATGCGAGACTTGCTATGACCCAGCTGACAAACTTTGAAATGCGCGATGTTGACGCTCTCCTTCACCCCGCCACAAATCTCGCCGCACTCCGCCAAACCGGCCCGCTGATCCTCGATCACGCCGAAGGGATCCACGTTTGGGACAGCAACGGCAAACAGTACATCGAGGGCATGGCTGGTTTATGGTGCACGGCGCTGGGCTATGGCAACAATGAGCTGATCGAAGCGGCCCGTGAGCAGATGACCAAGCTATCCTTCACGCACTTGTTCGGTGGCCGCAGTCACGAACCGGCCATCGAGCTGGCGGAAAAACTCAAGGAACTGGTACCGGCCCCGACGTCAAAGGTCTTCTATACGTGCTCCGGGAGCGAAGCCAATGACAGCCAGATCAAGCTCGCCTGGTACTACAATAACGCCCGCGGCAAACCGAAGAAGAAAAAGATCATTGGCCGTGTCAAAGGCTACCATGGCGTGACCGTGGCTGCCGCCAGCCTGACGGGCCTACCGGTTTATCATGCGGATTTCGATCTGCCGATCGACGGCGTCATCCACGCCGAATGTCCGCACTACTGGCGCAACTGCGAACCGGGAGAGACCGAGGAGGATTATGCGACACGTGTCGCCGCCAATCTCGAAGCTCTGATCGAGCGCGAAGATCCGGATACGATTGCGGCATTCATAGCCGAACCCATTATGGGTGCCGGCGGCGTCATCACGCCGCCAAGGACCTACTTCGAGAAAATACACGCCGTGCTGCGCAAGCATGACATCCGCCTGATTGTCGACGAAGTCATCTGCGGCTTCGGCCGCACCGGCAATTGGTTTGGTTCGAACACCTACGACATCGAACCGGATTCCATAACAATGGCCAAGGCGATCACGTCGGCCTACATGCCGCTCGGCGCGGTTACGGTTTCCGAAGACGTCTATGAAGCAGCGGTGAGCGAAAGCGAAAAGCTCGGCATGTTCGCCCACGGCTTTACGTATTCCGGCCATCCCGTTGCGTGCGCCGTCGCCGTCAAGACGCTCGAAATCTATGAACGCATCAATATCATCGATCACGTTCGCAAGGTGTCGCCGCTCTTCCTCAAACGGCTCGACGAATTGAAAGATCATCCGCTCGTTGGCGAAGCCCGCGGCACAGGCCTTATTTGTGGCCTCGAACTGGTCAAAGATAAAACCACAAAGGAAAGCTTCGATCCCAAGGAAGGTGTTGGCGGCAAGGCGTCCAATTTTGCGCAGGACGAAGGCCTGATCAGCCGGGCGGTTGGCGGCGACGTGATTGCGCTGTGCCCACCGCTGATCATCGATGAAGATGGAATCAACCAGGCATTTGATGCGTTGACGAAGGCACTGGACCGCACGGCACATTGGGTGACACACGACTTGGGCTATAACCTCGCAGGCTAGCCATGGCTGGTCAAAATGAAACGATCCGCGCCGTCGCCGGCGCAACACTCGTCGTTCTGGTGAGCGCGCCATCTGGGCTCGCTCAGTCGGTCGACTACGGTCCGCCGATCAAAACTTTGCGTATCGCTGCTTGGAATCTCGCCGACCAAAGCAAATCACCCGCAGGTGATGCAGGTGGCCAAGCCCAGAGCAAGCCGCAGCGCTGGCGCAATACGTTCGGCGCGGAGCGGCGTTCGTCGAACCGCCTGGCTGCCGGGGCCAGCGGCTTAAATGCGGACATCATCGCTCTACAAGGTGTTCGCGAGATTGCGGAGGTCCGCCGCCTTTTCCCTGCACGCACGCATAATCTGGTTCTCTCGCGCGCTGTCCTGCTGTCACTGAACTCTTCGCAGGATTCGCGCCCGGCTGCTGCCAAACGATCATCGGCAAAATCCTTCGTCACAGCGATTGCCGTGCGGCGCCAGCCGGGTGTCCGCGTCGTCGGCAACCACCACTTTTTTGTCGAAGCGGGCGGTGATAACCCAAACACCCAACGCCTCTATACCGGGCTCGCCATCCGCCTCAATGTCAGTCGCCAGCCGGTTTGGGTGACGTCCGTCGATCTCACACGCGTCTGCGGCGTCGATGAACCGGCCTCGACCGACACCAGCTGTGACTTACACTCTGCCGCCGAGCGGACCGTTGGGCTCTGGACCAAACGCACCGTCGCTGCGCAAATCCCGGTCGTCCTTGCCGGCACTTATGCGCGCGCCTTGCTGAAGCAATCACGGGCGTCGAAGAGCAAGTCGACAGCGACGCCTGCACCGGCCA
>JBPCWB010000257.1:0-2524 GCA_051009955.1 Hyphomicrobiaceae bacterium
TTTGTCCCCGACTCGATGATGGAAGAGACAAATGCGGCAAATTCCGGCGCCGCCCAGCCGTCATCACTAGAGAGCTCAGTATGAATGAAATCCAGACCATGGAACGGATGGCCGGTGTTTTCAATTCACCCGTACATGTGGACGCCACAGTCCCTGCAGGCGTGGCGCTGGATGGCGGCGGCGGGATCCACGATCGCTAGTTTGCCTTCGTTGGCGATGACGGCGACTTTGTCGCGCGACACCACCGCGATCTGCGAAAACGTTGCACCTGCCGGTTTCCAGCATTTCGTGCAGCCGCACACGTGATTGTGGGCACATTGCGCTGACACCTGGACCTGGACGGGGTCCTGGCTGCATTGGCAGGTCAATGTTCCACCAGAAAAGTCTGCACGCCCTTGCTTGACGCCATCGTCGACAGCTGGATGGATCATAGCGCTCCTCCTAGCGACTTGAGAGTCTGATTGACCGTCCTTCTTCTTTCCAAACAACCCGAAGATCATTTCTTTGCCTTTCCATTGGCAAAAGCCTGCTTGGTGACACAGCCGTCTCGTTTGTCAGCGGTAGGCGCCGGCGATCGACCACGCAGCGGGCTCGGCAATCAATGTAGAGCGGACGCGGAAGGTGTGATGTCATCGATGTACGGATTCCTGTACATCCACCGCATCTAACGGTCCGCCGGCAGCTATTGTCTGCCTACTTCGGCTCAACACCTAGCGACTTGCTGTCAATGCACCTTTTCCTCGGGCAAATAACGTCCCGTAAACACGGCCGGCCGGCAGAAATCGATTGCCGCCCCCGGACAAAGGAGTAACGGTCGCAAACGTGTCAGCCGTTAAGCTCGAGTTGCGTATTGGCGGGTTGCACCTTTCGGCGCGCAATCACATCGATGTGCTCGCTCTGTCGGATCGACATGAACCGCTGAGCAAAAAAGTCGAGAAACACACGCAGTTTCAGCGGCACCAGACGAGAGGATGGGAAGATGGCCCAGATTGCAGAATCGCCGGCGACATCGTAGTCGGTCAATACACGAACCAGGCGACCGCGTTCAATCTCCCTCAGGGCCTTGACCTGTGAGGTCCTGATGATGCCGATGCCCTCGGTTGCCGCCTCCAGTAACATCTCAGCACTGTTGGCAACGAGACTGCCTTTCACCCGCGCTGCCGTTTGCTCGTTGTCCCTGGTGAACAGCCAATAGGAGTGCTCACCGAGGATGAGACAGTTGTGGTCTTCCAGATCCTTGGGCGTTGCCGGAGTTCCGTTCGTTGCAAGGTAGTCGGGCGAGGCCAAAACAAAATACTTGTCTGGAACCAGGCTCTTGGCAATCAGCTGGGAATCCGGCAACGGACCCGTGCGAATGGCGACATCAAAGCCTTCGTCGATCAGGTCCACGAGCCGATCGGTCAGGCTTACTGACAGGCTGATCTCCGGATATTTCTTCAGAAAGTCACAGATCCCCGGTATCACCCAGCGTCGTCCAAGCGCAGCTGGCGCGGTAACGCGCAACAGTCCTCTTGGCGTCGAGCTGTTGAGTGTGACTGCGGCGCAGGCTTCCTCGATGTCGTTGAGCACACGCTCGGCATAAGCAAGCAGGATCCGACCCTCTTCCGTAATTCGGATCAGGCGGGTCGAACGGTCAAAAAGACGGACGCCCAGCGACGCCTCCAGCGCTTGAACACGCTTGCTAACGTTGCCCGGTGTCATGTTGAGTTCGGCGGCGGCAGCCGAAATGTTTTGATGAGATGCAACCTTCGCAAACACGCGCATTTCATGAACGTCCACTGCATCTCTCCTTGAATTTTTCACGCAGAACTACTTGGTAACCTTGTCAACCAAGTGTTTTCGCTTGTGATTACTGCAGTATGCGCCTGTTTTGAATGCCTCGTCCAGGGACTCCAACGTGATTTGGCTCGTCTTGATAACGCGATCGATGTTGTCAGCTGCAATCTCAGATTGTCGCGCGCAATATTTGGCAGTCGCGGTCAAGAATTGAAGAGACTGGCTGGATAATGTTGGAGGCGGATGGTTGTATCGATGTGGTAGACCGTGGCGTCAACCATTCTGCTCGACATGAGACAGAGTTCACCACAACGTTTCTACTGTCGGACCGTCAGCATGTTCAGAAACGAAGACCAGCCGTTCGAACTTGTCTACCCGGTTCATCGGCCGGTAGGCTATTGTCGGGTTCCGGCATCGTGTCACTGCGACCGGTCCAAGGATGGTTCGCTGCGCGGCCCGACAACTTATGCAGAACATGGGTATATCGACGGCGCGAACGGAAAGGCAAAGGGATATCTGTCATGACTGGTGTCGATAGCCGTTTACTGCTCGCCGTTGTGGCACTTTTGGCAGGCGCATTGTTCAACCCCGCGGGCGCCGCCCGGGGTAACGACTATCCGACGACGGTTATCGCTGACTACGTCTTCGGATGCATGGCATCGAACGGCCAGACCCGGCAGGCCCTCGAGAAGTGCTCTTGCAGCATAGATGTGATCGCCTCGCTGCTCAGCCATGAACAGTACGTTGA
>JBPCWB010000258.1:0-3860 GCA_051009955.1 Hyphomicrobiaceae bacterium
GGTTGGGAGGTTTGGTGCAACGGTATGGAAGTCACGCAGTTCACCTACTTCCAGCAGGTCGGCGGTTTCGACTGCAAGCCCGTTTCCGGCGAAATCACCTATGGTCTGGAACGCTTGGCGATGTATGTTCAGGGTGTCGACCGCGTCTACGACCTGAGCTTCAACGGCCGCCAAGATGATCGCAAGCTGACCTATGGAGACGTCTTCCTGCAGGCCGAGCGGGAATATTCGCGATTCAACTTCGAACATGCCGACACCGCCATGCTGTTCCAGCATTTCAGGGATGCCGAGGCCGAGTGTCAGTCGCTTTTGGACAAGGGGCAGAAGGATGGCGAGCACGAGATGGCGCTGCCGGCCTATGACCAGTGCATCAAAGCCAGCCACGTCTTCAATCTTTTGGATGCCCGCGGCGTCATCTCGGTGACGGAGCGGCAAAGCTACATTCTGCGCGTGCGCGATCTTGCGAAGGCCTGCTGTGCGGCCTGGCTGCAGACGTCCGCCGGGGGTGCCGTGCTATGATGCTTGGTGGTGCGCAATTGCTTGGACTGGCGACGATGGCGGCCATGGCATTTGCAGTGATGCTCATTACGCTTCGCCGGCAACCGCGTGCCGTATGGCTCTTCGCCGGTGCGCTTGTCCTTGTCGGCCTCGGCTACCTATCGACGACCGAAGCACCGACTGATTTGGCGCGAACGATCTACGGTCAGCCAGCATGATCAGACTGACACCGAAACCTGTGCAAAGAGACCGTCAATGGCTGAACTCCTGATAGAACTGCTGTCCGAGGAAATTCCTGCGCGAATGCAGGCTCGCGCAAGTGATGACCTCAAGCGTCTCGTTTGCTCCGGACTTAAGGAGGCCGGCTTGGACGTTGGGGCAGCACAAGCCTATGCCACGCCGCGCCGGCTGGTCCTCGTCGTTGATGATGTGCCGGCCGCTTCGCCGGCGGTTGTCGAAGAACGTAAAGGCCCCCGCGTCGGCGCGCCGGAAAAGGCGTTGGACGGTTTTCTGCGAGGGGCGGGGCTGGAGCACATCGACCAGGCCGAAATCGTTTCCGATCCCAAGCGCGGCGACTATTACTTGGCGCGACAGCAGAAACCCGGGCGTGCTGCGGCCGACATCATTGCTGAGGTCGTCGTTGACGTGTGCGACAAGTTTCCATGGCCGAAGTCGATGCGCTGGGGAAACTCGGATTTTAGTTGGGTCAGACCCCTACATGGCATTGTCTGTCTGCTGGACGGTGCCGTCGTACCATTTAAGCTGGCGCAGATCGAAAGCGGGGCCACGACGCGCGGGCATCGCTTCCACGGTCCTGATCCGTTTGAAGTGACATCCTTCGAGGACTACGGCACAAAATTAAGAGACAGCAAGGTGCTGTTGCCAGCGTCCGAACGTGCTGCCGCCATTGACGAACAAGCCAGCGAGTTGGCACGCGCGTCCGGTCTGGAACTCGTCGTCGATCCGGCCCTGACGCTGGAGAACGCAGGTTTGACGGAATGGCCAACTGTTCTGATGGGCGCTTTCGACGAGGCATTTCTTGACGTGCCGGCCGTATGCCTGACGACGTCGATGAAGGCTCATCAGAAGTGCTTTTCGCTGCGGGACCCGAAGACGGGCACATTGTCCAATCGCTTCCTGGCCGTCACCAATCTTGTTGCAGAGGATGGCGGTGCCCAGATCATTGCCGGCAACGAGAAGGTGATCCGTGCCCGACTGTCGGATGCTCGGTTCTTCTGGGAGCAGGACCTCAAACGTCCGTTAGACGAGATGGCCACCGCACTGGCCGACGTGACGTTCCATGAAAAGCTCGGAAGTCAAAAGGAGCGTGTCGAACGCATTACGGAATTGTCCGCACATCTGGCATCGTCAGTCGATGCGCCGGTTGAGGACGCGCGTCGCGCCGCGCAGTTGTGCAAGGCTGATTTGATGTCGGAGATGGTCGGCGAGTTCCCGGAGCTGCAGGGTCTGATGGGACGATTCTACGCGGAAAAAGTCGGTACCAAGTCGTCGATCGCTGCGGCGCTTGAAGCACACTACCAACCGAAGGGGCCAAGCGATTCGGTGCCCAGCGAACCCGTGTCAGTTGCCGTCGCACTGGCAGACAAGTTGGACACGTTATTGGGCTTCTGGGCCATCGACGAAAAACCAACGGGCTCCGGCGATCCCTATCAACTGCGCCGCGCCGCGCTGGGGGTCATTCGCATCGCCTTGGAGAATGATCTGCGGTTGCCACTCGGCAAAATCCTCGACTATGGCCTGGCGCTGCACTCGAAGCTTGATGTTAAGGACCCGGAGGCTGTCCGTACAGATCTTCTGGCCTTCTTTGCTGACCGTCTGAAGGTGCATCTGCGCGAAGAAGGCGTGCGTCACGACCTGATTGATGCAGTGTTTGCACTGGCCGGCCAGGATGACATTGCCCTAGTTGTGAAACGAGTCGAGGCTTTGTCAGATTTTCTCGAAACCGAGGATGGTGAGAATCTACTCGCCGGTTCGAAGCGTGCCTCCAACATCTTGGCGATCGAGGAGAAGAAAGACGGCGTCGTCTATGGCGGCACTCCTGATGGCAATCTGTTGGGGCAGCCCGCCGAACGAGGTCTCGAAGCAGCCATCGCAAAAGTTAGGTTCGATACGCGGGCTGCGATCGATGTCGAGAACTTTGCCGGTGCCATGCGCGCGCTCGCGGAATTGCGCACTCCGGTGGACACGTTTTTCGATCAGGTCAAAGTCAATGATGACGACCCAAGCGTGCGCGCCAATCGTCTGAAGCTGCTGTCGGAGATTCGTGCAGCGACGTTAACCGTAGCGGAATTTTCCAAGATTTCCGGCTGAGATTTCCGGCGATATTAATCCTAGTCGTACATAGTGACTGGACGCGCCTTAGCGGGAGCAAACTTGCCAGGCTCGGTTTATTGGCAAGCCATTTCGCTTGTGCGGTCTCGGTTTCTTGTGGCGTGAGGATCTATGTTGAGAGTTTGCCGGTCGGCATTGGTCGGACTGTTACTGACGGTGGTCTTCTCCTTCGTTCATGTTTCGACGGTCGCGACGGCAAATGACAGTAAGCCTGCTGCGCGCGCCGACGGCCAGATTGCCTTGTCTGATTTTCCAGGCCGATGGATTGGTGGAGGCCAGTTGCTGTTTCTTGACGGTTCGTCGGCCCGCATACGATGCACTATCCGTTATGTTGCGCAAGACCGATACAACCTGACTCAGCGCCTGTCCTGTGACGGCAAAGACATGCGTGTTGATATCAGAACGACAATCGCCGAGCGGCACGGTCGCATCACAGGTTCCTGGAACGATCACGTCTATGCCGCATCGGGACAAATCGACGGACATATCGCCGGCCGACAGATCCGCGCGCAGCTCAGCAGCCCGTTCTTCAATGCGGCGATGAGCGTCCGTCTGGACGGCAATCGGCAGGTCATTCGCCTTCGACCGACAAGTGGCGAACTGCGCATCATGCAGATCCGGCTGGCGCGGAACTAAACGCCAAAGTCAGCGACTTCGCGAGCAAGCCCCACTGGCTGATCGTCGTCACCAATCATGGTCGACCGCGCAAATCAATCGATCGTTTCGTTTCGATCGCATCCGCACAACAATCGGCTGAGAATCGCCGCGAACCCAAGTCATTGAGATGCGAGATTGCGGCGGTCATTGCTGCCGGTCCTGGATAAAGGGAAGAGCGCCGACGGAGTTGGCAAGGCCATCAAGGCGGGGATGAGGACCTACGCAGCAACGGAAAAATTCGGCGCGATGTCGGCGGTCGTGCTATGCCACCTTAGATCGTTCGACGGTCTTGAATACAGTTGAGTTAGAAGGACGCTCTACATGATTTACGACATGCGCATTTACACGTGTCG
>JBPCWB010000259.1:0-2539 GCA_051009955.1 Hyphomicrobiaceae bacterium
GAATTCCGTGGCTGCACAGCAACGTGATGGCTATTCAACCCGGTAGATCGACCATGCCGCAGTTTTAGCCATTGGATTGCCTTAATCACGCCGTTAGTCCGGCCACATTCAGCGACATAGCGCGCAATTGAGCTGATCAGATGGACAGATACATGAGGGACAGGTGGCGCGGGCCACTCAGGCAAACGAATTCGGAGCACTATATGATGAGAAACGGCGGTTTTGGCGGATACGGATATCGTCTCGCATCTGCTCTAGTGGTATTGGCGGGTGCGTTCGCGCTCACTCTTGGTCCGGCCCAGGCGCAGAAAAAGGCGGCAGCTAAGAAAAAGCCCCAGAGTGCGTGGGTGAAGCTGTGCGAAGATACAAAGTTCAAGCGCAAGGGCAAGGACGGCAAGGTCGAGGACACCAGCAAGAACATCTGCTTGACGCACCACGAACGCCTCGACGGCAACACCGGCATGGTGATCATCTCTGCCGCCATTCGCCGGGTCGAGGGACAGAAGGAACCGAGCCTCATGGTGATGGTGCCTTTGGGGATGGCATTGCCGCCAGGCGTCAAGGCTGCCGTCTACGACCCGAAACAATGGGCCAAGGCGCAGAAAAAAGAGAAGGTCAACGATAAGGAACTCAAGCCCCTGTCGATGAAGTACAGCATTTGTCATCAGGCGGGCTGCACCGCGGAAATGCGCATTGAAGAGAGCTGGGTCAAGCGCATGAAGGCCGGCGGTGGTTTGATGGTCTTGGCTCTCAACTCACAAGGCCGTCCGGTTGCTTTCCCAATACCGTTGACGGGGTTCACCGCTGCTCATGATGGTAAGCCGGTCGACAACAAGGCTTATAGCAAAGCGCGCCGTCAGCTCATGGGCCGCATTCGCGAGCGCCTGCGGCAGCGCGTTGCCGAGCAGCGTGCAAAGGAGAAAGTTCCTGCTGCGCCGAAGAAGCAATAGGACGACGAGTATCAACACACGAACGGTCGCGCTCAGCCATGCGCGGCCGTTGTCTTTTTCAAATAGTGTACGGTTCCGGCTGCAGCCTATCGGCATCGGCGCTATGCGGGGCAAACACCGAAACTCATCAGTGAGATTGTAGGTAGACCGCGTGCAATGCGCCGTCCTCGCCCTCGATGAACATTTCCGGAATCTGTGGGTGTCGCAGCGGTTCACCGCTCAGATCCGGCAGCAGATTTTGCTCCGACACGTAGGCGATGTATTCCGTTTCTTCGTTTTCCGCCAATAAATGATAGTACGGTTGATCTTTGCGTGGGCGAACTTCTTCCGGAATGGACAACCACCACTCATCTGTATTCGCAAACTCGGGATCGATGTCGAACACTACTCCGCGAAACGGATAGATGCGGTGCCGCACAATCATTCCCACGGCAAATTTTGCACTCTTCATCATAGTCCGTGTCCGAAGATCACCTGCCGCGCAACGACGTAGCAGGCCCAGGCATTATCCCCCACTGATTGTCCGATCAAGACGCGCCGTGGTCAAGCATAATAGCGCCGGGATGGTGACTCACGCGAAACCATATGCCGCAGCCAACTCCGGCTCGCGCTGTCCCACCTGACGGGCCAGATCGACGATGACCTTTGCTTGTTTCCAAGTTGCGTCGTCCTGCATTTTTCCATCAAGCATGACCGCCCCGGAGCCGTCAGGCATGGCGTCCAGGATGCGCTGGGCAAACCGGACTTCATCGACCTCCGGCGAAAACACCGACTTCGCGATCGCAACTTGGCTGGGATGCAGTGTCCAGGCGCCAACGCATCCCATCAGGAACGCATTGCGGAACTGAGCTTCGCAGGCTGCGGCGTCCGAGAAATCTCCAAATGGACCGTAAAACGCCTTGATCCCATTGCGCTGACAGGCATCAACCATCTTGGCCACCGTGTAGTGCCATAGATCCTGCTGATGGAACGCGCGAACCGTCGCCTCGTCCGGCTTCGCGTCTGCCAGCACGCCGTAAGCCGGATGGCCGCCGCCGACCCGCGTCGTTTTCATGCCGCGTGAAGCCGCCAAGTCCGCCGGACCAAGACTCATGCCGTGCATGCGCGGGCTCGCAGCAGCAATTTCCTCCACGTTGGAGACGCCTTCCGCTGTCTCGAGAATGGCATGGATCAGTATCGGTTCGGAAATGGCATGGCGCGCCTCGAGCTGTGCCAACAGCTGGTCGAGATAGTGAATGTCCCATGGCCCTTCGACCTTGGGCAGCATGATGACGTCGAGCTGCTGGCCAACCGCGGATACAATGTCGACGATGTCATCGAGGCCCCAGGGAGAGTTCAAGCAGTTGATCCGCGTCCAGAGCCCCGTCTGACCGAAGTCAT
Organism: Hyphomicrobiaceae bacterium; assembly: GCA_051009955.1. Taxonomy (GTDB): domain Bacteria; phylum Pseudomonadota; class Alphaproteobacteria; order Rhizobiales; family Hyphomicrobiaceae; genus Tectiglobus. Next base: position 2,331 of record JBPCWB010000259.1, read on the forward strand.
GAGCCTTCACCATGGCAATCAATCCTTGCCGCGCGGCCGTCTTTGCATCGACCGGAATGGCATCTTCGAGATTGCCCAACAAGACATCGACTTGGGGAATGATATCACTGATTTTGTCGGTGATTTTGCTGATGTGCGGCGGAACGAAGTGGATCATGCGTTCGAGCCGGACTGGCAGACTCCGGTAGGGTGCTGGAGCACCAATTGCC
>JBPCWB010000260.1:0-8433 GCA_051009955.1 Hyphomicrobiaceae bacterium
CTTTCTTCTTTGCGTCGATTGCGGCAGCGACTCTCAGTTCAAGTTCCAGCAGGTCCTTATAGGATAACTTGTCGATGTTGGGTGCAGCCATTGATCTTCCTCGCGTTGATTTCCCGAGATAATTACAACAAGATGTCGGATAAGTGAAATAAATAAATCCACTTCATTAATTGGCCCTAGCAAGCCTGTCGTAATTGTTCAGCACAATTGAAGTTTCCTTCTGACCTGCGGACTCGCAATTGGTCACCTGCGTAACGTTCCTTGGGGAATGGTTGTGTCGAATCCTGTGACCAGCCAAGTTTCCATATCCCTCTGAAACTTATAGGTTTATCTGTTCTCTGATAAAATGATGGCGGCCATGGATGGAAGACCCGTAAATAGTTCTTTGGACCGTGTACTTTGCGAAATTTCCTGTACAGCTATATTTCTTTTGTTCCAATTCTTGGAAATGGAAAACCTGGGTTGTGCATATCCTTTGTATATCAATTCAGCTTTTGAGCAGCAATTTGTTCAGCTAGATGTATTGTATGCTCAGGCAATTGCCGAACCAGGGGTTGAATTAACTACTCGAAGTTTAAACTCTCGCTGAGTTCAATCATAAATTCTATGGATTCTTCGGATGTGAAGCCAATGTGCCACGCTTCAATCGGTTTCGGAGCGGGGCATCAGTATTTGCTTGGAAGTCGGCAGCTCGCGAAGTCTTCAAGCTGCACTTCATGACGTTTGTTCAATTACTGAATAAAAGACTTTGGTACCCAAGTTTATTCAGCAGGGGCTTTTGGCGACCTGTTATTGTGGAGCGTCGGATAACTTGGGGCCGTTCAATTGTCGCGGCTGCGGCTGAGATCGGGCGTCTGCCTATTACGACTTCGTTTCGTGAGCAGCCCTCAGCGCTGCGAAGGCTTCCGGCGTATCGATGTCCATGAAAATCTCGTCCCCGCCGGCCTCAACTTCAACCAGTTCTTCGGCGTGTTCGGCGATCAAATGCCGGGCACCGGTATCGCCCTTCAGGGTTCTGAGTTGCTCAAAATAGCCGGATGACCACAAAACAGGATTGCCACGCCGGCCTTTGTGGACAGAAATGCAAATGCTGCGATGTTCCTTTGGATCAAAGGCCGCAATCATCCGGTCAATAAGGTTGGTTGTGATGAGCGGCATATCGCCGAGTAGAACAATGGCGCCGTCTGCTGAGTCCGGCACGGCGGTGATGCCAGTGACCAAAGATGATGCCAGCCCCTCCTTGAACGCTTCGTTTCGCACAAAAGACACTGGCAGGTCCTGCAAGGCCTTCTCGACCTGTTCGGCTTGATGACCAGTGACCACGATCACGGACGATGCCTCACTTGCACTCGCTGCCTTCGCGGCATGGCGAACGAGTGGTTGTCCCTTGAACCGTTCGAGCAATTTGTTGCGATCGCCCATCCTAGACGACTGGCCACTGGCAAGGACGATGGCAGTGATATTCGGGACATAACGGCTTTTCTTCGCAGCAGTTCGCGGCGCAGTCGACGTTCTCGGTTGCGGCCTAGATGGAATTTCCATCAGCAATCCGCCGGCCGCCATGGTCGAGACGTCGCGGCCGGTGACCGGGAGATTCGCGAGGAGGCGCTCCAAGACCCAATCGAGACCATTGACCTTGGGCGAACTGGCGCAACTTGGAACGCCAATCACGTTGGTCGTGCCAAGTTTCGCGAGCAACAACAGGTTGCCGGGGTCGACCGGCATGCCAAGGTGAACGATGTCGCCGCCGGCATCGCTGATCCCACCGGGAATGACGTCTTCGCGATCGACGATGGCCGAAGCGCCGAAGATCAGAATCGGATCAAGACCGCCCTGGCGCATGTGGGTGGCGGCGTCGCGTACAGCCTCCCGAGTGTGCGCGACAACCGTCTGTTCCCCGACAACGCTGCCGGCGGCTTTGACACGATCGATGATCGCCTTCGATCGCTTGTCGATCAAAGAGGGTTTGGAGCCAGGCAGATCGGTGAGGACAAGGCCGACGTTATGGGTCTGGAACGCGGCTACTGAGATGATCGGGGCATCTTCGGCTGCCGCGGCTTGGACGTTCGCCAGAACATCAGCCGCAACGGCAAACGGAATGATCTTTACGGTGGCAATCATTTGGCCGGGACTGACGCGTTCGAAAGGCTGCAACGTCGCAACAGTTACGCTTTCGTCAACGCCGTTGATGCGCAAGAGGCGATCGCGGTTGACCAGCAGGACACCTTCGTCGGCGGCGAAGATGTTGACGCGTCCCGTAAATGCTTCCGCCTTTCGCGCGCCGCGGCCACACATGGAGCTGGCCGCGGCCGCCGCCGCGCTGTCCTCGTCAATATCACTGTCATCGAGAGCGGCGACGACGATCTGAGTGACGCCGGCCCGCCCAAGTTGCGCGATGTCCTGTCGCGACAGTCTGCGGCCCTTTTTGATCTTACCGTCGGGCGTATTGGCCGAATGGGCTAAAATGCAGCCTTCCGCCTTGTCGATATCGACAGGTCCGAATTTCATGGCGCCACAGAGACTTTGCCGCGCAATGCTGCCGTGATCTCGGCGATGATCGCGATGGCGATTTCGTTAGGGCCGATGGCGCCGATGTCGAGGCCGATAGGGGCATTGATCCGTGCCAAATCCTTGGCGGCCAAGCCCGATTCGGTCAGTCGATCAACGCGTTTGGCGTGGGTTCGCTTGCTGCCGAGCGCGCCGATGTAGAAGACGTCCGAAGCCAATGCGATTTTGAGAGCCGGATCGTCAATTTTGGGATCGTGGGTCAGCGCAACAAACGCTGTGCGTGCGTCGAGCTTGATGTCCTGCAATGCTTCGTCCGGCCAGCGGGCGTCGCGCGGCACGCCTGAAAATCGTTCTTCGCTCGCGAACGCGGTCCGTGGGTCGATGACCAGTACATCGTAGCCCGCCTGTTCGGCGATGGGGATCAGTGCCTGAGCGATGTGCACAGCACCAATGATGACCAACCGCAACGGCGGGTTGTGGACATGAATAAAGACATCCTCACCGGCGAGCTCAATTGTTCGGCTGCGGTCGGTGCGAAAGGCCTCATCAAGCGTGCCGGCCAATGGCTCATCACCAGGCGAATCGCCGCGCTGAATCAGTTCTTGCCGGCCATGTGCAAGCCATGTGATCAGCGCTACTGGCGTGCGTTGCTCTTTGTGCCGGATCAACTGATCCAGGAGAGATCGTTTCATGCCTTTGCCTAGCTGGATGAAATGGGCTCGACGTAGACTCGAATGCGACCACCGCAAGCGAGACCGACCTGCCAGGCGGTCTCATCCTCAACACCGAATTCCATCATGGTCGGCTTGCCGAGTTCGATAACGTCGGCAGCCTCGACAATCACCGCTCCTTCGACGCAGCCACCGGACACTGAACCTTCGAAGTTTCCCTCGGAATCGATCAAAAGTTGACTGCCGACAGGCTGTGGCGCAGACCCCCAGGTCTCGATGACGGTGGCGAGAGCTATTTTTCGACCGCTGTCGAGCCAGTTATTGGCCGTGTCCAAGATGGGTTGGTCGAGGTTTGGCATTCAGGTCGTCTCCATCGCGGTGAAATTGGTTCTTCAGTTTGCCAGATACCAGATGACTCCGAGCCCAATGGCTGCTCCTATAATCCAATATATATAGGAGCTTCCGCCAGATTGTGCAGTGGGCGCAGACGTAGATTGTGTCGCAGCAGCTGCGGTTGCGCCAGAGCTTTCGCTCGTGCCGAACTCGGCGGCGAGATTGTCAAAGAACTTGTTGGACAGATTGGCCGCTGTGGCGTCAATCAAGCGGGCGCCGAGCTGTGCAATCTTTCCGGAAACCTTGGCATCGACGTCGTAGGTCAATTCGGTGCCGTCACCATTGGCGGCGAGACTGACGTTGGCACCTCCGCTTGCTGACCCGGCAGCACCGCCCTTGCCAGTGCCGCTGATCCGATAGGAGTTCGGTGGATTCATGTCGCTCAACGTGACGTCGCCATTGAACTTTGCGTTGATTGGTCCAACTTTCAGTCCCACCGTCGCCTTCAACTCGGTGTCGGACAGTTTCTCCAACGATTGGCATCCGGGAATGCAGCGCTTCAACACATCGACGTCGTTGAGCGCGGCCCAGACGTCGGCTTGTGACGCTGGCAACTGTCGTGTACCAGACATTTTCATAATCGTTTCCTCCAATCGTTCTTGTCGTTCTTGCGTTATAGCACCGCCATAGGCGGCGCGGGAAAGGCTCCGCGGTCGCTCTCATAGGCACCGGCGATTCGGATCGCCATCGCCTCGTCGTTACCTCGGGCAGCGATCTGTAGTGACGTTGGCCCGCTGCCATCGGTTGCCAGACCCATCGGCACCGACATCGCGCAGAACCCCAGATAATTGATGATGCGGGTAAAGCGCGCCGGTGTCTTCGATTGATCGATAGCGCTGAGCGGCTGCGGTGGTGTTGAGACCGTTGGCGTCAGATAGGCATCGATACCGCGCATGCTTTTCAGAACGCTCTGCTGGTTCTGCTTGCGACGCTGAAGCATAGCGATGAAGTCTCGTGCAGCGATGGATTTGCCGGCCAGGATCCTGGCTTTGACGTCTTCGTCAACACGGTTCGACGGGCGTTCGTAGATCTCACCGTGGTGGAAATAGCCTTCGCACGAAATGATGAGACCGGTCCCATCTCGCATTTCGTCGGCGGATGCCGCGAGTTCGAGCGGTACAATGTCCGCTCCGAGATGACGCAGGCGCGCGACAGCTTCATCGTAGTGTTCGAGAACCTGACCGTCGATTCCACCACGCTCAGCGGCAGGAAGGATCCCGAGTCGCAAGCCGGAGACGCCACGCTTCATCTCACCGAACAGTCCTGCATCGGTCTGACGGTCGTGGTCGGTATTGACCGGATGGCGACCGTCGAGTGCTTCGAACATGATGACGGCGTCTTCGACCGTGCGTGCCATCGGTCCCGGCGTATCCAGCGTGTGAGACAGAGGTTGAATGCCGTCAAGTGGTAGGCGGCCTTCAGTTACTTTCAGGCCGGCCAGACCACACCAGGCTGATGGAATCCGTACCGAACCGCCGGTGTCCGTGCCGACAGCACAGCCCGCGAGACCAACGGCGACGGCAACACCTGACCCGCTTGACGATCCGCCGGGCGTCCGTTGGGTTTCGGCATCCCACGGGTTCCAGGGCGTGCCGCGAACCGTGTTGGTCCCCCAAGCGCCATAGGCGACTTCGACCGTCTTGGTCTTACCGATGAGAATACCACCGGCCGCCAGTAGGCGTTTTGCGATGGTTGCGGTGCTTTCCGCGATACGATTCTCGTGAACCAGCGTACCGCCGGTGGTGATCAATCCTTCGACGTCGACAAGATCTTTGAGGGCGAAGGGAATGCCATGCAGCGGACCGATGCGATGGCCGCTATGAATAGCCCTTGTTGCTGCATCAGCGGCCTCGCGTGCCGCTTCGGCAAGGACAATTTCAAACGCGCCCAGCCGGGGTTCGAGCTTATCGATCCTGGCGAGCGTGTCGCTGACGATCTCGTTTGGTGTGAGACTCTTGTCCCGATATCCGTCTGCGAGACGGGCGATCGGCAAAAGTGCTTTATCAGTCATTTGCAATCCGTATCTTAGAGATTGCCGGCCCGCGGATCGGCTTGATGATGGCTGTCAGTCCGTCGAAATGCTAAGGTGACAAGTCCTACCAAGCAAGCTGATCGAAGGAAACACCTATGGAGCCGCGGCGCGTCAACGAACAGATTACGGTTTCAGGACAAATCGAGGCGATAGACGTTGCTGATATTGCCAAGGCCGGTTTCCAATCGATCATCTGCAATCGGCCGGACGGCGAGGCGACAGATCAGACGGACTATGCGGTGATTGCAGCGGAAGCCGAACGACACGGACTGAGAATTCAGTGGCAGCCGGTCATCTCAGGTAAGGTTCAGGATGTCGAGGGGGTGGCGTTTGGCGAAATCGTGAAGTCGCTGCCCGGCCCCGTCTTTGCCTACTGCAGATCGGGAACGCGATGCATCATCCTTTGGTCATTGTCGCAGGCGTCGTCCCGGCCGGCTGAGGATATTATTGCTGACGCGCGGGCCGCAGGTTACGACCTATCGGCCCTGACACCGCGATTGCAGGCGCTGGCAAGATCCGGAGCCTGACCACTTGGGGTGGCCCTATTCTAACGAGCGGGCTGACGAGCGGGATTTGCAATGAGCTCATGCGGGTCGGAGACGCGGGGTCAGGCTCCTGTATCGGCAAGGCTGGACTTGCGTGCGTGGCGGCTGTCCTCGTCGGCGACTTTGGAGAAATCGGCGTCGAAGACGAGGCGTTGCGCTCCAGCTAGCGCCAAAAAGCGTTTGCCCTTGGCGCGCCCGACCAAGGTCAAGTTGGCCTTTTGGGCTAATTCGACTCCCCAAGCGGTGAATCCCGATCGCGAAATGAGGATTGGGATACCCATTTTGACGGTCTTGATGACCATCTCGGACGTCAGGCGACCGGTGGTATAGAACAATTTGTCATTCGGTTCGATCTTATTCAGGAACATGTAGCCGGCGATCTTGTCGACGGCATTGTGTCGTCCCACATCCTCCATGTAGATGAGCGGTCTGTCCGCCTGGCACAGCACGCAGCCGTGGATCGCACCGGCCTTGAGATAAAGGCTCGGCGACAGATTGATTTTCTTGGACAGGGCATAGATCCATGACGTGCGCAGCCTCGCCTCAGGCGCCAACTGCGCACGATCGAAATCTTCCATGATGTCGCCAAAGACCGTGCCTTGAGCACAGCCTGACGTGCGGATCTTCTTCTTGAGTTTTTCCTCGTAGTCGGTTTCCCGTGCCGTCCGGACGACGATGGTCTCAATATCGTCAACGTACTCGATGTCGGTGATCTCGTCGTCAGGCTGCAGCATATTCTGGTTGAGGAGATAGCCGACGGCCAGCAAGTCTGGGTGATCACCGATGGTCATCATTGTCACGATTTCGCGCCCGTTGAGGAACAGCGTCAGGGGGCGCTCATTGATAACGGCGGTTTCGACCTCGCGCCCTTCATGATCGACGCCCGAAAGGGCCGTTGACAATCTTGGATCTTCTGGATCCGGACGGATCTCAAATTCACGCATGGCTTTTCCGTAGCGCTGATCTCGACTAAGACATTCCCAGATGATCATACACTTGCTAATCCAGTTCGTCTTGTCGGTCACGACGAAAGCGCGCGTTGAGATCGCAGCCGGTGACACGCGGCCGACTGACCGTACGCTTGGCCTTGCGTCAGAATGACCTTAGCCGGGTAAATTAAGAGAGTTGGCGCCATATAGTCGGTCAACAACTGTTCAGCCATCAATTCTTGGGGATTTCGACCATGGCCGTGACACAGGATCAGGTTCTGAGTGCATTGAAGCGCGTCAAGGGACCCGACCTCGAAGATAATATCGTTGATCTCGGGCTGGTCTCAGAAATCTTAATCAAAGATGGCAAGGTCTACTTCTCCATTACGATCGAACCGGAGCGCGCGGACGAACTCGAGCCCCTTCGCGAGGCCGCAGCAAAGGTCGTTGGCGAATTGCCGGACGTGGCTGGCGTAACAGCCGTCTTGACTGCCGAAAATGCGCCGGGTGCGTCGCGCAAGACTGCGGTGTCGGCAACGAATGGCGCGGGTGGGCAGGCACCGGAGCATCCGCGCGTTCAGCAAGCGCGCCGTGCTGCTGAGTCGCGCACGGCCCAAGGACCTGCGTCGGGCGGCGAAGCATCAGCCGGCGCTGGCGCTCAGGGATTGCCAGGGGTCAAGCATCTGATTGCCGTTGCCAGTGGAAAAGGCGGCGTGGGGAAATCCACGACAACGGTCAATCTGGCTCTTGGCATGCAGGCCAACGGCCTGAAGGTCGGCATTCTCGATGCAGACATTTACGGCCCGTCTCAGCCTCGATTGCTGGGGCTGGCCGGACGACCGACCGCAGGGCCCAATGGCAAACTGCAACCGATGAATGGCTACGGTCTCAAAGCCATGTCGATGGGGTTCCTTGTTGAGGAGGGGACACCGATCATCTGGCGCGGGCCGATGGTCGTTAGTGCATTGAACCAAATGCTGCGGGAGGTTACCTGGGGTGAGCTTGATGTCATCATCATCGATATGCCTCCAGGGACTGGTGACGTTCAGCTGACGATGGCGCAACAGGTGCCGCTATCCGGAGCCGTGATCGTATCGACGCCGCAGGATCTTGCGTTGATTGACGCGCGCAAGGGTCTGGCCATGTTTCAGCGGGTCGATGTCCCCGTTTTGGGCATCATCGAAAATATGAGCACCTTTGTCTGTCCGCATTGTGGGGAACGATCTGACATCTTCGGCCACGGCGGGGCGGAGGCAGAAGCTGAAAAACTGGGAGTCCCATTCCTCGGCGGCGTGCCGCTGCACATGGACATCCGGGCAACCTCTGACCGTGGTCAGCCAATCGTGGCAACCGAT
>JBPCWB010000261.1:0-5076 GCA_051009955.1 Hyphomicrobiaceae bacterium
AGGCCGAACGGTGGTGACGTCATGCGCTCCATGCACAAAGACCCGACCGCGTCGGCGTCCGGCAGCAGTCGCCAAACCCGGCGAGCGGCGCACCCGCCGCGATATTTCCCAGAACCGCCTGTGTCCGGCTCAATCACATAGTTTTCGACACGGAGCGGAAAGGCCATTTCCAGGACTTCGATGGGGGTATTCATTGTGTTCGAAATTGCGCTGGCAATGACGTTGATGCCGTCCTTGTTCGGCCGCGCACCGAAACCTCCCTTAATGGTCTCGTAGGACACGTAACGCCGGCGTGTGCGCGGATCGAGGCCGCCGAACGTCAATATGGCGGAAGTCCCCTGGCTGCAAGCCATGACCTGCTCCGGCCAAAACTTGGCCAATGCACCCATCACCATGTCTGCCGTGCGATGCGACATCTCGTGATTGGCATAGACGACGGGACTGGGGAATTCGGCATTGACGACACTGCCCTTGGGCGCGGTGACGTTGATCGTTCGCCAGCATCCCGAGTTCGGCGGAATGAAACTGTTTGGATCGATCGCTGTTTTGAGGCCGCAATAGACGCCGGAGGCCGTCACTGACAATGGCGCGTTAATCGGACCTCTGACCTGCGGGTCGCTCCCAGCGAAATCCACCGCGATACTGTCGCCGGACTTGACGACCCTCATGCGGACCCAGAATGGCGCATCATTGCCGTCTTCATCGTCGGCGATGCCATCGCCATCACAGAAATCCTCGAAGCTACCTTCGCCGTCGGGAAGATCCGACAGCATTGCCCGCATCAGGCGCTCCGAGTAGTCCATGACTTCAGCCATATAGGCCTTGAGTCCCGTCGCCCCATGCTGGGCCGCCAAAGCCTGCAGACGCTCGGTCGCCCGCAGTGTTGCTGCCAACTGCGCGCCAAGGTCGCCCTTGCGCTCATCAGGGGTGCGCACGTTTGCGAGAATGACCTTTTCCAGGTCCTCGTTTAGTCGACCCTGACTGACAAGACGCAACGGTGGCAGACGCAATCCCTCACCGTAAATCTCTGTTACCGCACCGTAGCTGCCGGGCGTCGCCGAACCGACGTCGGGCCAATGCGCGCGCAAACAGGAATAGCCAAGCAGCGCACCATCATAGAATGCCGGACGGATGACATTGACGTCAGGCAGATGGCTGCCACCAAAGTAGGGATCATTGTGAATGAACACGTCGCCGTCGTGCACATCGCCACCGAAGGCCTCGACGATGGCGCGCACCGCGTCCGGCATCGAGCCGAGATGAATAGGCAAATCGGGACCCTGGGCGACCATTTCGCCTGCTGCATCGAATACGCCGCATGAGTAATCGCCGGCTGACTTCAAGATCGGCGAGTAGGCCGTCTTGGCAAGAACGACGCGCATTTCTTCGGCGATCTTGTACAGCGAATTTTTGACAATTTCGAAGGCGGCCGGATCAGCGGATGTCTTGACCTGATTCATTGCTTCATCTCCGAGCCGTCGTTCACACGCGTTAGACTGACAAAACCGTCGCTTCCCATATCTGCGATCCAGCCCGGTGGCACGAGGATCGTCGACTCGAGCGATTCGATGATAGCCGGGCCGGACGTGCGCGTACCGGCCGGGATGGCTTCGCGGTCCAGAACCGGTGCCTCGACGTCGCCACCGCTGCGGAACCAGGTCTTGCGATGCGACTTGACCGGTTCGCCGCCTGCTGCTGCCGGGTCCTGCCGGATTGTCAGCGGCGGAATAACACCGATTGCCGAGACTCGGACATTGACGAGTTGCACCGGCTCCGACCGATTGTCGTGGCCATAAGTCTGACGATGGCGGTCGTGGAATGACTGAGCAATGCTGTTGATGGTCTGAGGAGTCATCTCGCCCGCTTCAACTGGCACCGTGATCTCATAGGATTGGCGCTCATATCGCGCATCGGCCGAGCGCTCGAAGCGCCGACGCTCGGCGGGAACGCCGGCACGCTCCAACATGGCTGCACCCTCTGTTTCGAGAGCTGCGAATGCTGCCTGCAGAGTCTCCGCCGATACATCGTCTGTCGTTGTATACAGAGTCTTTGAATAGTCCCGCTTCATATCTGTCCCGACCAGACCGAGGGCCGAGAAAGCCCCGGGAATGGGTGGGCAAATCACCTCCGGCACGGACAGTTCATCGGCCAGCGCAGCAGCGTGCAGCGGCCCGGCCCCGCCGAACGCCGCCAGTGTGAAGGCGCGCGGGTCATGGCCGCGTTGCACTGAAACAATCTTGAGAGCTTCACCCATCGCGTTGTTGACGACGTCGATGACGGCAGCGGCGGCTGTTCTGACGTCGACGCCAAGTGGTTTCGCAAGTTTCTCGGCAATGGCTTCGCGGGCGGCATTAATATCGATCGGCAGGTCGCCGGCAAGCAGCGACGTCGCATCCAGATAGCCGAGCAGCAGATTGCAGTCGGTCACGGTCGGTTCGGTGCCGCCGCGACGGTAGCACACCGGACCTGGGTCGGCGCCGGCGCTTAGCGGTCCCACGCGCAAGGACCCGGCGCGGTCCACCCAGGCGATTGAGCCGCCGCCGGCCGAAACTTCCGCGAGATCGATTACCGGCACGCGGATCGGGTGGCCGGTTCCATTCATCCAGCGGTTCATGCTTGATCCGCCGCCGACCTCGTATTCCGGCGTCGTCTCATAGGCGCCATCGCGGATCAGACTGGCTTTGGCGGTCGTCCCTCCCATGTCGAACGACAACAGATCGAGCCGACCGGTCTGGCGCGCGACCAAGGCCGCAGCGACCACACCTGCGGCCGGGCCAGATTCGACGGCCATGGCCGGCATCGTTCGCCCCTCGGCCGCTTCAAAGATGCCGCCGTTGGAACCCATCACGTAGAGCGGCGGCAGGCCCAGTTCGTGAACCGCCCCTTCAAGCCGCTCCAGATACCGGGTCAGTATCGGCCCGACATAGGCGCACACCGCAGTTGTGCTTGTGCGCTCGAATTCCTTGATTTCCGGTAGCACCTCTGACGACAGGAAGATCGGCAGATCCGGGAACGCCGCGCGCAATCGGGCGCCCAGCCAACGTTCGTGCTCCGGATTGAGAAAACTGAACAACAAGGATACCGCAATCGCTTCAACCTTTTGAGCGCGAAGCTGCGAGATCAGGTCGTCGATTTCGGATTCAGCGAGCGGTGTCACAATACTTCCGTCGGCACCGATGCGCTCCGTGATTTCGAAGCGACGCCGGCGCGGCACCAGAACGGCTGGCGGGTCTTGAAATAGATCGTAAAGATCGGCACGGGCGGCGCGACGCATCTCAAGAACATCACGGAAGCCGCGGGTCGCAACCAGGCCGGCCCGCGCTCCCTTTTGTTCCAGAATCGCGTTGGTGACGACGGTCGTGGCATGCGACAGCAAAGCCACCTCGTTGGCTTTCACGCCGTACTTGTCCACCGCAGCTTGGAGCCCCGCCAACACACCTTCCGCAAAGTCTGGCACCGTGGTCGGAACCTTCGCGACCCCAATCGTCCCGCTCGCCTCTTCAATGAGCGCAACATCCGTGAATGTGCCGCCGATATCTACGCCGATCCGCCACGTCATCTAGTTTTGTTCCCCTTATCTGCCGCGAGACGTTAGGACGGATGACGAAGTCAGAAAAGACGAAATGCGATTGCGCTTGTGCAGGCGGCCGGGCAACCACTGCCAGCATTGAATCCGATGATTGATCAAAACCCACCAAACGCGGCGCCGTGTTAACAGGTTGGCCGCTAGCGGTACCATCCCCAGCGTCGCGACTTCTTGGCTTGAACAAATGGCTGCGACTAGAGCTGCACATGGGCCAGCCAACTTTTCTCGAGTTCCTCTTACGACTGCAGCCGGCCGAGGATCATCTGTTCGGACATCGGCACGGTGAACGCGTAACGGCCATGACGACTGCGGTACACAAGGCCGCGCTCGGTCAAGGCCTGCAGCATCTGGCTGGCCTGACTATTGGAGAACGTGCTGACATCAGCAACTTTCTTAGCCGAGAAATCCGATTGATGGTCATGTGGGTAGGTCGCCAGGACGCGCAGAAATTCGCGCTGCTTGTCCGTCGTTCGGCTCCAGCGTGCACCGAACAGGCCGGCGTCAAGGCGCTCAATGGCATCTGATGATGGGAAATCGGCTTCAGCAAGCACCCCGCCACTCCTCAGCAGCTGATCGACCAGTTCCTTGCCAAATAACTGGATGAGATAGGGATAGCCGCCAGATAATTCGATCGCCTTGTCGATCAGGGCTTGTGATGGGTGAAGCAGCGGTGAAAGCGTCTTGAGCGGCTCGACAATCGCAGCAGTCGTCTCATCCCGATTCAGGTGATCGAGATGGAGAACGCGAAACATGCGTTCCGAGTAAGTGCGTGTCTCGGTCAGCGCGTTTTGAACGTCGGGTAGTCGGCTAAGCACCAGCATGCAGGGTGCGGCCCGATCCTGCCGCTGCAGCGAGACGACGGTCTCGATCAACATCGACATCGGGTATTCATCGGTTTCTGCGTGATCACTTAGGCACTGCGCCTCATCGTACATCAGGACGAGGCCGTTGAGGCCGGCGTCAGAGACAATTGTCAGGACTTCACCCAGCGATGCTTTCAATTTGTGGCTGGGCAACCCCGGCGCGCGTTCATAGATGCTGTGCAAAATGTCAAAGATCTCGACATCGATCTGTTGAGAACCACCAAATGTCCCGTTGCCTTGAAATGAACGGCTCGGTGCCACCAACCCGTCGTCGGTCGCCCGCGCGACAGCAGCTGCGGCATCCGTCAGCAAGCGCAGCGCCAGACGTTCTTCCGTCAATGACAATGACTCCGACAAATCAGCCCCGGACCAAACCCACGCATGTTGCTCAGCGGTTGTCTTGAGCTGCTCGACCAGCACCGTTTTTCCGAAACCCCTTAACCCGGTGACCAGTACGTTCTCGCTGATGAAATTCTCGTGGAGGGCACGTCGGAAGAAATCGATCTCGGTCGTCCGGCCAGCCAGAAATGGCGGCAGATGACCGGCTCCTGGACGATAAGGAATCTCAATGATCAGCTGTCGATCCATGACGGACCATCCCATGACGCACCCAACACAATCGCGCCA
>JBPCWB010000262.1:0-7662 GCA_051009955.1 Hyphomicrobiaceae bacterium
CCGGCGAGGACCTGCGGTCGCAAGATGTCCTTGGTGGAATAGAGCGTGTAGATCTCTTTCAATTGGCGGTCGTAGGCAGATCCCAAAAAGGCGAATGGAGCAATCAGCGCGCCGGCGCTGACGCCACTGACGATCTCGAAGACGGGGCGCTTGCCCGATGCGGTCCAGCCATTCAGGAAGCCGGCACCGAAAGCACCGTTGGAACCACCGCCGGACAGTGCCAGATAGTTGTCGACCCGCCGGCGTTTGAGGAGTTGTGGTCGGGTCTGGCGAATCTGCTCGATGCGCTGGGCCGCCAGTTGCTCAATATTGTCGATGGCCACGTCGCCCCATGTGCGGACCCGGCCGACGCCTTGAACTTCGACTTTGTCGGCAAGACCGTTGGGGACCGGGACACGCAAGACTGACGCCGCGCAGCCGGCTAGCATAACGGGCACCATGATGGCCGAAAGCACGGCGATGGAGTGCTTGATGTTACTCAGCTGCAAAATGCGCAAATACCAAGCCCCCACGACGGCGATGCTGCGACCACAAGGTTATTTCACTAAAACTATCAGTGCCCAAAGAACTTGCGTGCTCAAACCGCAGACACCTTTAGCGCCGAAGCTGGGAAGACTTAAGGCAAAAATGCTGATTACAAGCAAGGCCAAATTGGAACAATTATGGAACACTTGCAGTGTTTTGAGGCATCAGCCCGCTCAATGCAGATTGAAGCCAGCGTAATTGTTTGCTGCGACTTCCTCGCACGTTTCACGGTATTTCGGCGCGCCGCCAGCGTAGGCCATGAACGTACGCTTGTTCCGCCACGGGACATTCCGGTTGATACCGGTCATCCAGGAATCCACATTCACGGCCAGTAGCCTGTCCGCCATCTCATGCACGTGTGCGGTCCACTCCTGTTCCGCTGCCTCCGTCGCCTCGACGCAGGTGTGATCGTTGGCAATCATAAATGCCAGGAGATCGCTCACCCATTCCACGTTTTGCTCGATACATCTAGGGAGATTGCAGAAGGTCGCCGCGTTATGCGGCCCGACCAAGGTCAGAAGGTTCGGAAACCCTGCAACCTGCAGGCCGAGATAGGTTTGTGGTCCGTCTGCCCATTTGTCCTTGAGCGAGGCAGAGTTCCGTCCGCGAATGTCGATTCGATCGAAAGCCCCGGTGATTGCGTCGAAGCCCGTCGCGTAAATGATTGTGTCGAAGCGGAAGTCGGCTGCAGACGTGCGAATGCCGGTCGGAATGATGGACTCGATCGGCGTCTCGCGCGCATCGACCAATGCGACGTTGCTCTGATTGAAGACCTCATAGTAGCCACTCTCCAGTGGCACCCGCCGTGTCCCGAAGCCGTGATTTGTCGGAATGAGTTTCTCGGCAAGCTCCGGGTCATTGACCCGTTGACGAATTTTGCGACGCATAAACTCCGTGATCTCAGCGTTGGCTTCGCTGTCCGTCAGGACATCTCGAAAGTTACCCATCCAAAGGCCAAAGCCGGGCTCGTTATAGAGTTTTTCAAAGAATGCCTCGCGCTCGTCCGCTGGCACGTCCATAGTGTATCGCGGATCGGCATCGTGAATGAAGCAGCCGTAAGATGCGCGGCAGCGTTCGAAGATTTCGTCGTAATTCGCCGTGATTGCAGCGTGTGTTTTTTCGTCGATGGGGCCGTTGTGCAGAGGCGCGCACCAGTTGGGCGAACGTTGAAAGACGGTCAGGTGGCCGGCGGTCTTTGCCACCTCCGTGATCGCCTGCACACCGGTTGCTCCCGTGCCGATGACGGCCACGCGCCGGCCCTCGAAGGATACCGGCTCGTGTGGCCATAGTCCGGTGTGATAGGCTTCGCCAGCAAATGTATCGATGCCGGGGATCAACGGCATTGTTGGCGCCGATAATGGGCCGATGGCTGTAATCAAAAACCGGCAGCTGGCCGATCCGCCATTTTCGAATGCGGCGTTCCACCGATTCGCGTCTTCGTCGTAGACGGCCGCCGACACCCGATGGTCAAAGCTGATATCGGAGCGCAGCTCCAATGAATCGGCGACGAAGTTGCAATAGCGCAGCGTTTCGGGTTGGGGAGCGAAATGTTCTGTCCACCGCCAATTTTCTAACAGCTTCTCCGAGAACGAAAATCCGTAAGTCCAGCTTTCCGAGTCGAATCGGGCACCCGGATAGCGGTTCCAATACCACGTGCCGCCGACATCACCGCCGGCCTCGAAGACCCGGACGGTCAATCCGAGCTGACGGACTTTGTGAAGTTGGTACATGCCTGACAGGCCAGCACCGATGATGATCACATCGTAGTGATCGCACCGCTGATCGTTCTTCGGGGCTATCCCTGCCGCTGAGTGATTCGCATTCGGCGCTATGGTCATGATCGGGCGTAGGTTTCCGATTGGTGTGCCTGCCTGGTGATAGGACGGCAAAGCCGTTGCAAAGAGGCCTCGGCCTCATGATGAAATCAAAACAGTTCCGGAAAAACTTGGCAACAATCGCAGATCACAATTCAACTAAGGTTATATCGAGGGTATGCTCCAGGCCACTTGGAACGTTGAACGAGGCTTGGGCATGCGCAGCGCACTTCACCCACATGCCGCTCCAATCCGGCTGGCGGCCGCATTTTCGCTATCAATCTCCCTCTTTGCCCTGGCGCCGACCGCGGCCGAGGCACAAGCGCGCTCCGTTTCATTTGCGAAAACCGGCGCGTGGCAGGTCAATGCCGTTTATGATCGAACCGGTTATTTCAATCACTGTGCCGCCACGGCTGTCTATCGCAGCGGAACGAAGGTGGCGTTCATCGCCTATCGCTCGGGAGTCTGGCGGCTGCAGTTCTACAAGAGGGATTGGCCGAAGCGCGCAAGCGTGAATTTTCCAGCGCGCCTCGACGTTGATGGCCGAACGGTATTGCGCGGCAAAGGGTTTTTCAAAGGTCGTAGCGCATTCATCGATCTTGGCCAGTCCTCAAAGAAGGTGATTGCACTGATGCGCGGTCGGATCATGGCGATCCATACGCCCTCGGGGCGCTCGTCATTCCGCCTCGATGGTACCTTCAAGGCAGCGATCCAGGTGGCCAAATGCTGGGGCGCCAAACGCAACACGAGCACCGGCGGCGGTGTCGCCAGCAATCAGGGCGCATTCGGTGCAATCGGCAATACGCAACCCCGCGCGTCCAGCATTGTGTCACGCGCGCGGACGTTGGAGTTTGCGACGAGCTACCTCAGTGGAACCAAACGCACCTACACGATCCTTCCGCGGAACAAGAACATCTTGAAGACTTATCCGGTGAACTGGAAGTACGGTGATGGCGTCGTTGGTGCCATGAAGGTCTTCGAGAATGCAAGCAGCAGCGCGGAAACACAGATGCAGCAATTGCTTGCCCGCCAGTCTGCCAACTGCAAGGGTCGCAATGCAACACAACGCGAGCAACGTCGCCAGCTTAAGAGCGGCAGCATTGTGCTCAGCGCGCGCGGCGTTTGTGAAACCGATAAGGGCAGCATTCTCAACATGCGCTATCGCGTGTTGAAGTCGCGGAGCAAAACGCTGGTTGTCGTGGTGCACGCCGGATTGAAGCAGATCTTCAACAATAAGGTGGACCCACGTCGCCTTGATCAACCAGGTCAATCAACCCGACAGCCGGCCCCGAACGAACTTTGATCGTCAGTCAGTCCTGGTGCCACCGTTTACGTGATCGCGTCGGTTCATGGGCCGGCCTGATGGCCCGCCGTTCCGTCACTGCGACCCGTTATGATAAGCAGTGTATACCCGAGGTCGCGGCCGTATCGGACTTGCCGCCAGCCCCGGTGGCTGCGGGTTGATCGCTTGAGCGGGGAGCAATAAACCATGACGGATGTCGTTGATGCGGAATCGGTTGGTCTATCGACGGAGCGCCTCAAGCGCGTCTCAAGATGGCTGGACGATCAGACGACCAGCCAACGTTTGGCCGGCGCAGGCGTTTTGATCGGTCGGCATGGCCGGACCGCCCACTTCGAGACCTCCGGCTATGCCGACATTGAGACCGGTCGCGCTTTCGAGAGAGATACCGTCGTTCGGATCTATTCCATGACCAAGCCGATCACGACGGTCGCCGCGATGATGCTCTATGAAGAGGGGTGTTTTCAGCTCGATGATCCTCTCGAAAAGTTTCTGCCGGAATTTGGTGAGATGCGGGTTTGGAGCGGCGGTGGTTCTGACATCAATGATACGGATCCGGCAGCAAGCTCCATCACGATCAAACAGATCATGACTCATACGTCAGGTTTGACGTACGGCTTCATGAACGCGACGCCGGTTGATGCGGCCTACCGCGAACGGGGGATCGAGTTTCCCGGCGCAAACGGCGAATTGGGCGATTGGGTGCGTGCGCTCGCCGACGTGCCACTGCTCAGCCAGCCGGGAGACCAATGGAACTACAGCGTTTCGAGCGATGTTCTGGGGCGTCTGATTGAGGTCTGGTCGGGTCAGAACCTGCGTTCGTTCCTCAAACAGCGCGTGTTCGAACCGCTCGGAATGATCGACACAGACTTTCATGTCCGCGCTGAAAATCATGATCGATTCGCGACACTCTACGGGCCGCTCGGAGGAGGTGACCTGAGCAACGTCGGTCGTACGACGAAGTCGAGCGACGGGCCTATCCGGCCGGCTGGCCTTGAGGTCCGCGATACCTTCCGCGAGAGCAGATTTCTGCAGCCGGCAACCCTGTATTCGGGCGGCGGAGGTCTCGTCGGAACCATGTCTGATTACGGCAGATTTTGCCGAATGCTGTTGAATAATGGTGAACTCGATGGCGTACGGCTGCTGGGTCGCACGACGGTCGCGCATATGCGCATCAATCATTTGCCGGACGGTCGCGACATGGCCGCTATGGGGCAGCCGGTTTGGAGTGAAACCAGCTACAGTGGCATTGGATTTGGTCTCGGCTTCGCCGTTGTTCTCGATCCAGTGAAGGCGCACTTCATTACGTCGAAGGGAGAGCATCACTGGGGCGGGGCCGCCAGCACATTTTTCTGGCTCGATGCGTTGGAAGATCTGTACGTCGTATTCTTCACGCAGCTCATTCCATCTTCGACTTATCCATTGCGTCGCGAGTTAAGGACGATGGTGTACCAGGCATTAACCTGATGCGATCAGTTATGTTGTTAGAATTCGGAGCCAAGCTGGCCAAGCCGGCCATGGGGTGGCGCATTGCGAGAGGTTGCTGCAGGCCTAAGTGATGGTTCCGCTGAGGGAGACACACCGTGTTTCAAGTCATTGTTGCTGCTATTTTCAGTTTGTTCCTACTTCAAGTGCCCGCGCACGCGCAGTTGCGCGAGAACGCCGACGGATGGGCACAAATGCGAATTGGTGGCAAGATCTGCTTCGCCGAGCATGAGCATTATGGTGAGAGTCCGCCCTGGCCGAGTAAACGTGGCGCGCGCGCCTACGCCATACGCACCTGGGAGAACTTCACGTCTTGGGAATACGGTAAGCGCTGGGGCAGCTACCGACGTGCTGTTGCCAAACGGTTGACGTGCAATCGTGCGTCCGGGAAGTGGGTCTGCTCAACCACGGCGCGGCCGTGCCGGCGGCGCTGAGCTATCTCATGATCTGGCAAATGATGACGCGTTGAATGCGATCGCGCTGCCGATTTCGCCACCGACGGCCTGCCGAAATTCTCAAGAGCCACGCTGTTGCGACGGTCGTCACTCACTCCGCATGTGGTCACGCGACGCCTGACGCGGTAAGGTTGCGTGTCGCCCGTCGCACGTGTCGAATCCGATGACACTCGGCGGTGTTCTTAGCATCCGTAGACCAATTCATCAGTCATGACTGCCAACGCTAACGTCATTGAAGTTACGAGCGATCTGTCGCGCCATAACCTCGCGTCATTCGATGATCTGATCGACGTGCGTTCGCCATCCGAATTTGCTGACGATCATATTCCGGGTGCCATCAATCTGCCGGTCCTGAGCGATAAGGAGCGTGCGGACGTCGGCACAATCTATGTTCAAACATCACGGTTCGAGGCTCGTCGCATGGGCGCAGCCTATGTCTCTGCCAACATTGCACACCATCTCCGGACCTCGCTGGCAGCCAAGCCGAAGTCCTATCGACCGCTGATCTATTGCTGGCGTGGGGGAATGCGATCGAACTCGATGGCGACGGTGCTGTCGGCGATTGGCTGGCGGTGCTGCACGGTTGCGGGCGGTTATAAGATGTGGCGCCGTCGCGTTGTCGGTGATCTGTGCGAAGACGGACCGCCTTATCCCCTCCTTTTGATCGATGGTCAGACGGGAACGGCCAAGACACGGATTATCGAGCTGTTGTCAGGCACCGGTACCCAGGTCATCGACCTCGAAGGTCTGGCGCAGCACCGCGGTTCCGTGTTCGGCGCCCGGGCCGAGTTTCCACAACCTTCGCAAAAGCTCTTCGAATCGCAACTGTTCGGCGCGGTGATGGCGAGTGATCTCGGGCGTCCGATTGTGGTCGAAGCCGAATCCAGGATGATAGGCCGCCGTGCTCTGCCGAAGCGTTTTCTGGCGTCCATGCAGGTTGCGCCCCGCATTGAAATCAAGGCGCCCGTTCGGGTCCGATCGAAATACCTGATTGAGATGTATGCCGACCTGACGCGATCGGATACGCAGTTGGCGGCGCGCGTTGAGGACTTGCGACAGTATCACGTTCGCAACACCATCGAATCGTGGTTGGAGCTGGCCAGCCGCGGAGCATATCAGGAGCTTGCCACCGCACTGATGACCCAGCATTACGATCCGCTCTACGATCGCCAGCGGCGGAAGCGGGCCGATGAGCCCGTTTACGTTGCCGAGCTGCAAAACCTCGATG
Source organism: Hyphomicrobiaceae bacterium (assembly GCA_051009955.1). Classification (GTDB taxonomy): domain Bacteria; phylum Pseudomonadota; class Alphaproteobacteria; order Rhizobiales; family Hyphomicrobiaceae; genus Tectiglobus. Next base: position 6,808 of record JBPCWB010000262.1, read on the forward strand.
ACGCAACGCTCGCGCAAGCGGCTGCGGACATCGCAGCATTTGTGCGCGAGCGCGGCAATCCATCTCGAATGAGAGAAGCCGTTTGAGAGACGCACTGCCGTCGTTGATGCATGACGACCGAGTGCGACTTCGACGTCAGCCGGATTTGCAGAATGTTGCGCTACCCTTGCACGTGACCCCCAGTCCGCTGGAGTCGCAATTGTAGTTCTGCTTCGTGACGTTATAACCCGAAACATCTCCAGTCGCGACAAAGCCCGGCCACAGCGACCAACTCACGCTTTGCACCATTGTTTCGAGGGCAAACCACTTGGCGGATGACTCCGTGGCCGATGTCGCTTGTGCGTGCTTCGTAACGCACGTTGCGGCGGCGACCTGCGATCCACCTGCGAGCGACGCGACGACGACAAGCGCCGCGATTTTTCCGATTGTCCAGTCCATGACTTCCGTCTCTCCCTTAGCAAAGTCCGGCCTGTCATCTTCAGTTGCCGTCTCACCCCGAGAGTTGCAAAGCAACGGCGGTCAGAGAAGCCGGAATGTGCTGTCAGCCCTTGGTCGGTACCAAAGGATCATGGCGGAAGTTCAACGGCTTGCTTGGGAGCGCGGTAGAGCAACATCGTCTGCACAGCCGGCTCACTCTTCCGCTGCGGGGCGAAAACTGTCGCGCGCGCGCCGTCGGCGAGAAGACTTGACGATCGTCGCCCTTCATTGGCAAGTTTAGGCCCCATAGGCGTGTTGGGGTGAGCAAATCTGCTCTACGTGGGATCGCTCGTCCTTAAGGCTAAGAGGAATGCGTCGCATGCGCCGTCTGCTTGGATCAGCGCTCTGCCTCGCTTACGGCTTTGCCATCCCAGTTTT
>JBPCWB010000263.1:0-2559 GCA_051009955.1 Hyphomicrobiaceae bacterium
TCACTTTCGATGAGGGCACGAACGAGTTGCTCGTTCTTGCCTTGTTGAAGCCAGGAGTGAATTCGCGGCAATCGGTTGTCGAATTCAAAGACGTTGCGACGCAATCGGTGGACCGATTCATCATGACACCAACGCACGACAATCCAGACTATATCGAAGTTCTCGTCGAAGGATGCTGAAGGCGGCACACTGTGCCAAGCCGCTCGCCAAGACCCAAGCGCCGCAACCGTACGTCGCGCCGTTCACATCGTCTCAGGTGAAACCTGCCTGCTGCGGAATTGCTCTGTGCTTTAAGCGACGGGGCGAATTGACGATGTTGAGCGGTTGCGGGCGTTTTCGAATAACTGAGCACTTGTCCTCATTTCGAAACTAAGTCGGCGTCACTGCCAGACAGGCAGAACTCCGCCATTCGCGGCGCGTCGGAACGATCCAAGACGCATGCCGCTGGGTGATGCTTTCGATATTGGCTTGTGCGGAGCTCGGCATTCAACCGCCGCGTCGTGCCGACCATCATTGTCTTGCACTCGATTTGCCATTTCATCCGCACTTTTCGATTTTATCCTAACGGGCACTAGTAAGGAATGCGTCGCCATGAACATCGACCGAGACCAACTCGCCCGCCAATTGCTCGCCGCGTTGCCGCAACTTCGCACCGATGCTGAACGCTACGATCTGATCAGGAGAAATCTTGAGCTGGCATTCACCTCTGGCCAATACATGGCAACAGAGGACCTTCGAAGACTGTTGGGCAATTCTGCGCAAGACTACGAAGAATTGGCGTCGATGGCGCAGGCACTGCCGACCCATAACACGACGGCTGCAGGTCCGAGACGCACCGAGAAATCCTCTGAGAGTGATCGGCCGCGGCGTGCTGTTCGGCGCTTTCGCATTCCCGGCTTAAAGAGCGCGTTTTCTTTGCGCGGCTCGCGGTAGTTCTCATCCCGCCTCGTTCCGTCCATGGGATGGATTCAGATGGCATTTCCGCGACGTGGCAGTCTGGTCAGGGCTGGAGGCAACTGTCGGTCGGCGCCCCTTTCGATAACGCGACCGATCTGCCATTCGGCAAATTGAGGAACGAACCACAGCAACCGAACAAGCTCGCGATTGATCGGTTCGCTCGAACGGTCATCGAGTTGTCTTGCCGAACTCAATAGATTCTCGAACCGGGCGCAACCGGCCGGGTCAGATGCGCAATCCCGCAGTTTGTAGAGGAATTCATCCTCCGGTCATTCTCGATCGAGCTGATCGACGAACTCTGCCATTCCCTCTTTTGCTTCGCTCATCGATTTTCCTCAATTAGGCGGATGGTTTCGCCAGAGCGATCGTGGTCTAATTGCGTCCAATGATGTGCGAGCAATGTTAGTGTGAGTAAGTCGGCACATCGCTCTTTTCGCCGGTGGTCAAATGCCCAGGCGAGTCCGCAGTGAAGGTGCTGCGCCGCAATTCGGGAGACCGTCCCCGCAGGTGCCGACTTTGGCCAGACTCAGATCACTCCGCAAAGGCCAGATGACGGATCCATTCGTGCCATGTTACTCGTCGATCTGTACTCGGTCAGCGTGTTGCCACCTTTGCCCACCCCACGGAGCTTACTGTGAGTGAAAAATCATCATCCCCGACGCTACTTCAAACATTTCTCCTTGGTCTGCTTGCTCTCTTACCTCTCACGCTAACAGTCATTGCAATTGTCTGGTCAGCCAGTCTCGTCGAACAGTTCGTTGGTCCGAACAGCATGATCGGCGGGTTTCTCGTCGACCTAGGATTGTCGTTCGTCGATTCCAAGGTTGTCGCATATGTGGCCGGCATCCTTCTGGTCCTTCTCGTGATCTTCACGTTGGGCTTGCTGCTGCAGCGCAGGCTGGCGCGGCAAGCCCTGCGGATCATCAACAATCTCTTCCGTCGCATTCCTGTTGTTGGCAAGATTTACGAACTTGCGGATCGCTTTATCAGTGTTTTCGGAATCAGTGATGATCCGAAGATGACAAGCATGACACCGGCCTGGTGTTTCTTCGGTGGTGACGGCGGCACGGCCGTGCTGGCGCTATTGCCGAGCTCCGAACCGATCGAAATCGATGGCTATGAGTATTTGGCTATCCTGGTTCCGTCCGCCCCGGTACCGGTTGGTGGTGGCCTCTTGTTTGTTCGCAAGGACTGGGTCAAACCGGCGAATGTCGGGATGGAGGGATTGACATCGATCTACGTGACGATGGGCGTATCAGCACCGGCGATGCTGCAGGGCAAAACCGAGAAGGACGCTTAGACCTTCATCGCCTTGCTCGCATCCAGCAGTTCGCTTCGAGACGCTTTGCTGGCAATTCAGTCTATTCCGAGCTGCTCGCAATCTAGTGCTTCGTGACGGCGACGGACACCGGCCAGAGCGAGATAGGTAGAGGCATGAATCTCGTGGTTGCGTCAATGACAGTGCAATTGACAGAATTTGCGTGGCCAACTTTACGCTCCATTAGGGACCCCGCGCTAGTATGGGAGCACCTGCGTCATTGGAGTAGTGCCTTGCTTGGATCTGCGTTCGATATTGCCCGTTCGGGACTTGCGGCCGAAGCG
>JBPCWB010000264.1:0-3274 GCA_051009955.1 Hyphomicrobiaceae bacterium
GGTAGTGCAGAATGACAAACTTCCGCGTTTTGGGTGCATAAGGATCCATAAGAACGAGACCATCGACGTCATCGGCCTCTGATGCATGCCGAACGACGTCGTCGGCGCCGGAACACAGCCCGGCCAGTACGACCTTTTCAACACCCGTGCGGGATCGAAGGGTATTCTTGGCCGTTTCAATATCGAGTTCAGCCGCCTCAACAACGCTGACACCCACCCGCCGCTCACTGTCACCACGTGCCGACTGATCGAAACGTAGCACGGGGAATCCGGCAGCAGCCAGCGATCGTGAAATCTCTACGCCCATTCGAAACGGCCCCGCCCTGTGAACGAGTCCCGAATTCAGCAATACGACACCGGTCTTTCGGGACGCTTTATCGTTCTCAGCAATAATGCCAAAAAGCGGATGCGCGTCGCCAAAGAAGAAAGGGTTCTCGCTCACAGACATCGGGCAAGTTCCTCGATTACGGGCGATGGATTCAAAACGGCCTCTGGATCACTATCCCACGCGCAATGAAAGTCGACTGAATGAAATTCGAGCCCTCGTCCGTTGTCGGCCCAGGCGTCAAACACTCGACCATTTATGTCTTGATCAATGGTCTGTACGACACGAACCGTTTCTACGGTCTCAGGCAGGGCCGCGGGCATAGCCAATGCCGGAATTTCCGTATCCATCCATGATGCGAGTCCAAATCCGCAGAGTTCTGAGTTGGCCTGGCTCCTCTCGTTGCGACTGAGCGCAACGTGTGAGCCAATCAGTTTCTGGTGCATGCTATTCAAATCGTCCCGATACTGTTTGCCGCTCAGGACGGGATCCCACAATATCAGTTCAGATGCGCCGCTCTGTACCGCTGAATTGGCGGCCAGCAAAGCTCCAAAGCGCACGCCCGCGAGTACGATCTTGCTCGCGCCTGATATTTCAGTCAGCTCTGAGGCGGCTTGCGCAATATCTGCAATCCAGCGAGCCGGGCCTGCCCGCTCCCAATCACCAAACGAGTCACCGGTGCCTGAATAATCGAAGCGCAGAACGTGCGCTTTGTCCGACCATCGTTGTGCCAGCACCCTGGTTCCCTGATAAATCCGATTTGCCTCGCTCACGAACGGCGGGCACAGCACAACGCCGCGCCGCGCATTGGGGTCTGACGCCGGATGATACATGCCGAAGAGTTCGTCGCCGGACGACTCAAAGTGAAATGGTTCCATTCAGGCAGTTTCCACTTCGCCGAGATCTGAACTGTCCAGGCCTGCCGCAATTTCGGCGAGCGAATGCATGACGATCATGCGCGGATTCAGTCGTACGCCGTATTTCTTTTCAATCCGGAAAATGACATTTGCTGCGAGCAGGGAATGGCCGCCAATATCAAAAAAATGATCGTCACGCGCTATCCGTGCTTCGCCGAGTACGTCCGACCAGATCGTCGCGACACTTTTTTCGATGTCGGTTTCCGGCGGCTTCTTGTCGATGTTGCGCTCAAGGCCCAGCGGGGACGGTAATGCCTTGCGGTCGATTTTCCCGTTTGCCGTCGTCGGAAATCCGTCAACTTCAACGAAGTGCTGCGGAATCATGTAGTCCGGCAAGCGCGTACGTAGGGCTTTGCGCAATTGAATGACATTGACCTTGCTACCGTCCGGCTTGACATATGCCACCAGCCGCTTGTCGCTGCCACTTCCGGCCCAAACATTAGCCACGACTTCCGCGACGCCGTCTGTAGCGGACAGCACTGACTCGATCTCACCAAGCTCAATCCGGAAGCCTCGCAACTTGATCTGGCTATCGAGGCGTTGGAGGAACTCGAGGTCGCCGTCAGGATGTAGTTTGACCAAGTCGCCGGTTGCATAAATTGTCAGTTTTGGATCCAGCTGATGAGAGAAGAAGCTGGCATCGGGCAGGTCCTGTCGACCCAAGTACCCGGCAGTGATGCCGGAACCCGAGACGTGCAGCCCACCAGGCACACCGACCGGGACCGGCATGCCGGCCTCGTTGAGGATGTGCAGGTCGGTATTCTGTATCGGTTTGCCGATGCGGACATCTGTGTCCGACCGGTCCAACTTCTTGATGGCAGACCAAACAGTGGTCTCCGTCGGGCCATACATATTCCAGACATTGTCGATCTTGGCTGTCAACGCATGCGCGAGATCTGCCGGGAACGCTTCGCCTCCGCAGAGAACCTTGAAGTCAGACCACTCACCCTCATCAAGCCAGCCGTCCGCGATCAGCAGTCGCCAGGTGGAGGGCGTCGCCTGCATGATGGAGATCGTCCGGTCTTTGATCAGTTGTAGGAGATCCCGGCCGTTACCTGCCTGCTCGGCAGTCGCGATGTACGTCGTTGCGCCGTTACAGATCGGCAGGTACAGCTCCAAGACTGCAATGTCGAATGAGAGTGTCGTAACCGCCAGTAGGGAATCGTCGGCGCTAATCCCAGGTTGCTCCGCCATCGACTGGAGAAAGTTCACGACAGCACGATGCGGGACTTGCACACCTTTCGGCTGCCCGGTGGATCCAGACGTGAATATCACATAGGCAAGATCCTCTCCGGCCGACGGGCTCATCGGCGACTTCGCCTCGGTTGCAATGATGTCGTCCCATTCGGCGTCGAGCAGGACACGTTGGCAATCGTAGTCGGGCATACGGGAGCCGAGGGAAGCCTGCGTTACCAGCAACCGAATGGCTGCGGTCTGCATCATGTAGGACAAGCGCTCATTCGGATATTCCGGGTCGAGAGGAACGTAGGCGGCGCCGGCTTTCCAAATGCCAAGGAGCGCCACAAGCATTCGGGCACTGCGATCGACGCCGATCCCTACCAGATCGCCGCGTTCGACACCCCGCGACTGCAGGTAGGCTGCGAATGCCGTGGAACTTGCATCCAACTCAGCATAGCTCAGGATTGAATCGACCCCCGTGACCGCCGTCTTGTCTGCATAGTCATTGACCCGGGCGGCAAACAGATCGACGACGGACGCATCGTGCGGAAAGTCGGACTTCGTGCGATTCACGTTATCCAGCAATTGTTGGTCTGGCGCGCAGAGCATCGGAACGCGGCATATCTGCTCGGCGGGACTGCCGATGAGCCGACTTGCTGCCGTCTCCAATGTGCTGAGGAACCGGGTGACGAAATCATCGTCGAACAATCCCGAATTGTAGGTCAGCAGCCCGCCGATCCGGTCGCCGTCGTCCCACATGAACGTATGCAAATCGTACATCGCGCCGAAGTTTCGCAAGGGCATGACTGTAACTTGCGCTTCGGGCAACCCGAAGCTCATCGGCGGTTCCTGA
>JBPCWB010000265.1:0-5433 GCA_051009955.1 Hyphomicrobiaceae bacterium
ATCCGGGCCTGATGCCAAGCGGAGGCAACCGCGGTGCTTGAGTTTGCAAACGCGTGTCCCGCCCGTTGATCAATCGCGACTGATTTGCCTGACAGCCGGGATGCTATCGATCCGGGTAACAAAGGCGGGAGCAGATAGCATCTGCATTCGTTGCAGCGTCGCATCGCCTCAGCAGATGTGGTTCTTCTTCGGCGTGGCCGGATGAGCGCTATCGAATGACATTGCGGCAGCCGCCGGTGGCGCGCCTGGCCTCGGGGTAATCGCGGTTACGCGCTACCACTGAATCTGCTCGATATCGTGGAAGCTGAGCGTACTGCCATCGGACAATACGATCTCGCCGTCCGCGTCATTGCTCAACGTCATGCTGCCGCCGTCCTGAGATACAATCGAACCGTGGTCCAATTCCATCGTCCAATCCTGGCCATACTGGCCAAGACTGCCACTGCCGGCATCCGCCCCAAGGTCGACAATGTCCAGCCAACTCCCGCCGCTGCCGCCGTAGACAACGTCGGCGCCGTCACCCTCACCAAATAGGAAGAGGTCGGAGCCGCTGCCGCCGTGCATAACGTCGTCACCCGCGCCACCGCGGATCACATCGTCACCCGCACCACCGCGCAGGATGTCGTCACCGGCACCGCCGTGGATGCGGTCGTCGCCTGCGCCACCGCGGATCACATCGTCGCCTGCACCGCCGCGCAGGATGTCGTCGCCGGCACCTCCGGAGATCCGATCATCGCCAGCGCCACCGCGGATTACATCATCGCCCGCACCGCCGCGCAGGACGTCGTCGCCGGCACCGCCGGAAATCCGATCATCACCAGCGCCACCGCGGACCACATCGTCACCTGCACCGCCGTGCAGGATGTCGTCACCCGCACCGCCGGAGATCCGGTCATCGCCAGCGCCACCGCGGACCACATCGTCACCCGCGCCACCGCGCAGGATGTCGTCGCCGGCACCGCCGTGCATACGGTCATTGCCCTGGCCGCCAAACATGCGGTCGTTACCAGCGCCGCCAGACATCAGATCGTCACCCGCACCACCGCGCAGGGTGTCGTCGCCGGCACCTCCGGAGATCCGATCATCGCCGGCACCACCGCCGATCACATCGTCGCCAGCGCCGCCGCGCACAACATCATCACTGGCGCCCGCAAGGATGCGGTCATCACCCGCGCCACCGCGGACCACATCGTCACCCGCACCACCGCGCAGAATGTCGTCGCCGGCACCACCGTGGATGCGGTCATCGCCAGCGCCACCGCGGATCACATCATCGCCCGCACCGCCGCGCAGGATGTCGTCGCCCGCACCGCCGGAAATCCGATCATCACCGGCACCGCCACCGATCACATCGTCGCCAGCGCCACCGCGGATCACATCGTCGCCTGTACCTCCGTGGAATTCATCCACCCGGGCGCCCGCGATGAGACGATCATTGCCATCGCCGCCATCGGCTCCGGCCGAGAAGCCGTCGTCTGTTTCATTCGTTCCGCGATGGTCTGCGTCGTCGCGCGCGGCTTGGCCTTCACGAGCCCGCCCGCGCACGGCGGCTTCTTCGTCGTCACTGTCCGGCATGACGACATCGAAACGGTTTCCTGCCGCTGCGCTCCCAGTTGCGTCACCTGGGCCGCCCATCGCGTCGTCGCGCAGCTTTTCCGCGTCTACAGGTCCAAAATCGATTGAATCGTCATACGTTGCCACGACTACACACTCGCGCTTGATCTCAACATGGGATGCAATTTAGCCGATTGTGCCGAGCGGACGATTAACACAATTCAAGATTGTAGTTCCGAGATCCAATATGGTTTCAGTATTCTTAGGTAGACCTATCTAAATGATATAACTATTTGATTTAAAATTCTGTTTTATTTCAATCACTCATATTTCGAATTTCAATCTAAGATTGCATATCAATAACTTATTCACCATGATGTGCGATCAATATGAGCACGGATTCTGCCGTCGACCGAGGACATCAGGAGAGGGCTTCGGCCGATCGATTGCTTGTGTCGAAGGCGCCGGATCGCGTTCGGTATTAGATTTGTAGAGGCGTTCACGTATTACGATGCAACACGCAGAGCAGAGCGGCGGCTATAAGCTGCGGTTGGGCGAGACCCTGACGGATGCCCTGTCGAGTGTTGCCGGCTTGCCGCGCTCCGTTGTCATCGTCTCGGTGATGATCAATCTGCTGGGCCTGGCGCTACCGCTTGTCATTCTTCAGGTCTATGACCGCGTTCTGGTCAACGGGTCACTTGGCACTTTGCTGTGGCTTATGGTCGGGCTCGGCGGCGTGATCGTCCTCGAGGCGACACTCAAGCTGATGCGGTCCTATCTGATGTCATGGGCCGCAACCAAGGCGGCTTATTTGTCAGAGGCCGACGCCATTGGTCGCGTTCTGACGGCACCGGTCAGGGATCTCGAACGCGAGAGTGCCAGTGCATGGATGGATCGCCTCGACGCTCTCGAACAATTCAACGCCTTCAAATCGGGCCAGTCACGATTGGCGCTGGTCGACCTGCCCTTCATGGCACTCTATCTCGTCATCATCTATTTGGTTGCCGGCCCGCTCGTTTTTGTTGTTGTCGCCATTGTGGCGGTTTTCGCTTGGATGATCACATCGAAGGCGTCGGCTTTGCGCAGCATCCTGCTCCAGCGCATGGAGCACGACCACCGCCGCTATGACTTTATCACGGAGGCACTGACCAGCATCGAAGCAATCAAGAGCATGGCCATGGAGCCGCAAATGCAGCGGCGCCTCGAACGATTGCAAACATCCTCCGCGGAGATCATGTTTCGCAAGAACCTTCTCGGAAACGAACTGACGACGATGACCAGCCTGATGACCAACGTCATCCTGATCGGCGTCGTGAGTTTTGGTGCTACGATGGCCATCGGGGGTGCATTGAGCGTCGGCGCACTGGCCTGCACGACAATGCTGACCAGCCGTCTTATTCAACCCATCATTCGCTTCATACCCGTCTGTCTGGAGCTCGAATCGGCAAGGATCGCGCAGGAGCGCTCGAGCCTCCTGTTTGCGCTCGACTCAGCGGGCGCCGACCGAGACCTGCACCTCGACGACGTTGAGGGAACCATCGCGTTCCGTGATGTCCAGTTTTCCTATTCGGATGCCGGGCCGCCACTGATCTCGATCGAGAGCCTGGACGTTGCAGCCGGCGAGATTATCGGCATCAAGGGCGAACAGTCGATCGGCAAGTCGACCATCCTAAAGCTCATTTCCGGTGAGCTTGTCCCCACCGGCGGCAGCATCCGGATCGAAGACAAGGAAGCTTCGGGACCATGGAACGATGCATTGACGATGTGGATCAACCATGTCCGCCATGATGCCGATATCTTCCAAGGATCGATTCTCGACAACATCACGATGTTCCAAGAGGGGCAGATCATTTCCAAGGCGCGCGCCGCGGCGCAGCTCATCGGCCTTGAGGAAACGATCAATCGACTGCCGAGCGGCTATGACACACAGCTTGGCAGTGGTGCAAGTGAAACGCTGCCCGCCGGGCTCTTGCAACAGATCACGGTCGCACGGGCGCTCGCAGCCGAACCCAAGATTTTACTTTTCGATGAGGCCAACTCACTTCTCGATATGGGGGCTGACAAGGCTCTGCGCGACGGATTGGCAAAGCTCAAAGGACGGATGACACAGATTCTTATCAGCAACCGGCCATCGTTCCTGGCAATCGCCGATCACGTGTTCGAATTGCGCGATGGCCAGCTGCTGCCCATGGAAACTGCCGAGCCCAAGAGCCGGCAGGCCGTCAATGCCGCTTAGCGAGCAAGTGCCCGATCGATGACCACGTTCACCCAACAGCATCAACGAGCCGACCGCGCGCCAGCGACGCGCGCGGACCGCCGCCCGTCTCGTTTGCGCGGCCAGTCGCAGACCAACGCGGTTCACAGGATGCACGCCTTGCTGCACGCGCAGTTCAAATCGCGGCACAGTGAGCACATCGACGAGACAACGCCTGCCGGTGCCTGCCTGCGACCGCTGCTTGCTGCGCTGCAATGGATGGGCCGTGCGCGTCATCTCGCCGAGGCGCTACCTCATTTCAATACGGTCGATGACGTCGACGGCCTCAGGGCGGTGCTCGCCAACATCAACTACACGAGCGCGCCACGCTGCATCTCCACCCTGGAATTGCACCGGGACATGCTGCCCTGCCTGTTCGAAGCCCACGGCCAACCACTGATGGTCGTACTGTCGATCGAAGACGGCGGGCAGATCCACGTGTTTGAAGGCTCCACCGGTTCGTTTCGCACGATTCCGGCCAGCGACCGCAAAGGTACAGCCTACGTGGTCCAGAAGATCCAATTCGAAAACCCTCAGGATCAGGCGCGCTCCACGGGCTGGATGTATGGGCTGCTTTCTCGGTTCCGACACACGTTTACGGTCTTGCTGAGCCTGTCTCTCGTCATCAACCTGTTGGCCTTGGCGGTTCCGATTTACATCATGGGCGTCTACGAAAAGGCCATCGGTGCGCAGTCGATGGTGACGCTGGTTTCGCTGTTTGCCGGAGTCTGCCTCGTCATCGCCGCCGAGCTCTTCCTGCGCAAGATCCGCGGGCGGGCCTTGACCTATCTCGGAACGCGGATCGAGAACATCGTCGTCATCCATGTCTTCCAAAAACTGTTGCACATGCCGGTTTCGATGACCGAGACCGCATCGATTGGCTCACAACTGACACGGTTCCGGCAATTCGAAGGATTGCGTGACATCTTCTCGGGAACTCTGGCCAACGCCCTCCTCGACCTTCCATTCCTGGCCGTCTTTATTGTTGCAGTCTTTGCGATCGGCGGTCCGCTTGGTTTCATCCCCGTGGGCCTGGTACTCGCCTACGTCGCCATGGCCGCCATAACCGTACCGATGACACGTTCGCTGCTGCAGCAGAACGGTGGTGCGCGGACTCGGCGGCGAAATTTGATGATGGAGATCACGTCCAAGTACAAGTCCATACGTGACAACCAAGCGGGTGACATCTGGCTTCAGCGTTTCGCTGATGCCAACAGTCATTTTTTGCTCAGCCAGTTCCGGGTGCAGCAATTCAACGTGATGGTCCAAACCCTGGCACAGTCTCTGGTCATCGTTGCCGGCGGCATGACCATCGGCATCGGCACATTGCTGGCGATGGATGGCGTATTGACCAATGGTGCCCTGATTGCCGCCACGGCCTTGGTCTGGCGCGGTCTTTCACCGCTGCAATCGGCATTCCTGGGCCTCAACCAAATTGGCCAGGCGATCGAGAGTTTCCGTCAGATCAATCATCTCGTGCGGCTGCCGCAAGAGCGAGACCCCGGCTCGTTATCGACCTTGTCGAGAACGTTTGTCGGCAAAGTCACCGTTCAGGACGCCGGCTTGCGTTACACGGCAAAGACGGAGCCGGCGCTACGCGGCGTTTCGCTCAGAGCCGAAGCCGG
>JBPCWB010000266.1:0-6446 GCA_051009955.1 Hyphomicrobiaceae bacterium
GTCTTCGACTGCTTTCGGGAACGCCCGATGCGCCGGCTCGCGAATTGGCGAAGGCGCCAGAACGGGTAACCAGTCGGCCTTGTTCCAGTTTGTTCTCCGTCCGAGGTGCGTGATCTGCATCATGATGGCAGCGTCATGTTCGTGGACAGCATCGGCCAGCTCGCACAGCCACGGGACAATATCATCACGATAGGCCTGCAGATTTCCGAACGCTGGCGGACTGTCGCTTGAGACGACGGCTGATCCGGCCGTCATGGTCAATGCGATGCCGCCTTTCGCCTTTTCGGCGTGATAGAGCCGGTAGCGCGCCTTCGGCAGGCCGTCTTCGGAGTACGCCGGCTCGTGCGCCGTCGAAATCAACCGATTGCGCAAAGTCAAATGCTTGAGCTGATACGGTTGCAGCAGTGGATCCGACGAGTTCGTCATTTGGATGTTTCCGGGGCCATTCATTCAGTACGCGGCGAGCCTGTTCCTGCATCTGGCTACCAGATTTTCCCCAATTGCGTCACCGGAGATCGCCTTGGGGATAGGTTTCGCCTCGCTGAATATCGCCAACATGGCCCATTATGGCGGAGTCGCCGTGGCAAATTCCAATATCATTTCCCGGACGGTCTCGACGATGCCCGGTTTGATCTCTAAGACGTATGCTCAGCACAATCCGGGTTATTCAGATTACCGCGCAATCATGCGGTGGCATGGACTGGGTTGAGCCGAGTTCAACTGCCCTTGGGCGTTCTCATCTTTGCGGAACGGCGGGGCCGTGGAGAGGCACGGTTGATGACAACAGATGCCACGATAGGGCGCAACAACGGACAGGTCGGCGAGCATCAATCGGCCGGCGAACCGTTTGCCCAGGCACCCAGCCCGACGGCTGTCGCAATTGACCTGCCAGCGGACGAGCAACTCGTGGGCCCGCAAAACAACGGTGTGCGTGAAACCTTTATTCCGGTCACCACATTCGCGCTGATGGATCGTTTGACCCGGGCACAGGCCTGGCCTGCGGGCGACGCCGGCGCCGCGCGCCGATTCTTTCGTTATCTCGCCTATTGGCGGCAACAGCTCTATGGCACCGAAGTGATGCGGCTTGACCATGCCTACGAGCTCTTCAATCCCGATAGCGATCTACTGATGACGCGCCAGTTCACCGAGCCCGAGCGCGTCGCCATGCAGGCCCGCCTGACAGAGGGCATGCGTTATCTTCTGACACAGGCCAACTTCACGCGCATCGATCGCAGTGAAGCCGAACTCATTTTGACGAGCGACAGCCACTACGGCCTGGACTTCCATGTCGATCTCGATGCGTTCGAAGAGTTGGAAATCTATTATCGTGGCGCCTCGACGAAGAAGGACCAGCGCCGCACGTTTCGAAAATTCTTCCGCAAGGAGGAATTCGATTTGCCGATCTTTCAGCGCCTCTTCATTCTCTTTAAATTGAAATCCGAAGAGCAGCGCGTGGACGAGTACATGCGTACCCGGCAGATCACGCGGCTAAAGGCCGAGAAGATCATCAAGGCGAATAGCAAGCATATTCCTGATGGGGTCAGCCGCGATCTGATCTATATGAAACTCTTCAAGAACATGCCGCGCGCCGACGTCGAAATGATTTTCCCCAACACCAAAGTGAAGTTTCGATTGTTCGACAAGATCAAGCTGGGGGTAACGAGCGGCGGTGCCGTCGGAATGGGGCTTTTCGGAACACTCAGCAAGCTTTTGGCGGCGGGGGCGACAGCCCTCAATCCGGTTGCGCTGGCGGGCGCATTGTTTGCGATCGGAGGCGTGTTATTCCGCCAGATTATGGGCTTCTTCAACACGCGCCAGCGCTACATGGTCGTGATGGCCCAGAATCTTTACTTCCACGCGCTCGCCGACAACCGCGGCTGCATGATTACGCTTGCGGACCGCGCTGCCGAAGAGGACGTCAAGGAAGAGATCCTGCTCTACAGCGTGCTCGCCAAGGAAACCGTCCGGCGCGGTGACCTTAAGGCCGTTGACGAAGCCATCGAGCAATATCTGTGCTCGGCGTTTGGCATTAACGTCGATTTCGACCTCGACGACGCGCTCGGCCGACTGATGGCCGATGGTATCGTCACCGAGGCCGCCGATGGAAAACTTTATGCACTGCCGCCGGAGCAGGCCGCCCTGCACATCGATGCCAAATGGGATACCTTCCTTGACAACCTGCCCGACGGCGACGTCCTGGAAGGCGTTGAATTCGAAGGTGAACCCGGCGGAACGCGTCACGGACCCGAGTCGCAATCGCGCGAAGTCCACGTTCCCTCGTAATGAGCGGCTACAAAGTATCCATCGAGGTGTCTGACCGCAATCTGGCGCACCGTCTGGCCGCTGTTCTTGGCGAGGTGTTCGAACCCGCTCCGGACGCGCACACTCTGTTCGAACACGGCCCCGCCTGGCTGGTCGAAGCCTTCTATCATGGCCGACCACCGGACGGTGCGGCGTTTGGTGAGCGGCTGGGGCAAATAATCGATGTCGACCCGCTCGACTGTACATTTACGGCAGTGCCGGATCTCAATTGGGTCACCCTCTCGCAGGCGGCGCTGCCGCCGGTCTACGGCGGTCGCTTCACGATTTTCGGCCAGCACGACAAAGATCGAATCTCGCGTGGACCGAACGCGATTTTGATAGATGCCGGCGAGGCATTCGGGACGGCGCATCATGCAACGACGTTCGGCTGCCTCCTGGCCATCGATCACATGACTCGTCGTCGCCGGTTCAAATCAGTACTGGATCTCGGCACCGGCAGCGGCGTCCTGGCGATTGCGCTCCGGCGCGTCCTGCCGCAGTCAAACATCATCGCCTCTGATGTTGATGCGCAGTCGGTGGCGACAGCAGGCGCTAACGCGCGGATCAACGGTGTGCCATGGCTGGGGCCGGGAGCGATCAGGTTCACGCTTGCGAATGGCCTGTCACATGCCGCGCTTCGCGCAGCCGCCCCATTCGACCTCATCGTCGCGAACATTCTTGCCGCTCCGCTGGTGTCATTGGCACCGGAGATATCGGGGGCGCTGACGGCGGCCGGTCGGCTACTCCTTTCAGGAATTCTTGTTGAACAGGCTCCGCAGCTCATTGCAGTCTATCGCGCTCAGGGATTTGTCCTGCTGCGGCACGACCGCATGGAAGGTTGGTCGACGCTGGTGCTCATGAAAGCGGCCAGATAACTGTACGACCGTCGCACTGATTGAGAGCCGGCTCATCGCTCCGCGAGCATCCACACTTGCATCGGCGACTCGAGACCACGAACCTGCTGGGCCGGCTGATGCACCAGGCCTGCCAGGTCCTGAGCGATGTCGCTGGCCTCCGACTTGGCCTGCGTGATGGCATCGTCGCTGGCGACGAACGTCGTTTCGAGTTCGCGCGTCAGACTCTCCAGACGACTGGCGACATTTACTGTGCTGCCAAGGACGGCGAACTCCAACCGATTGGCACCAATGTCTCCCAAAACAACCGGTCCATAGTGCAAGCCGAAGCTGGCGTGAATGGCAGGCTGACCCTCGGCTCGGCGCTGATCGTTGAAGCGCTCGATTGCGGCAATCATGGAGCGCACACACTTCAAGGCATTGGTCGCATCGGATGCCCCGGCAAACGGCGTACCGAAGGTCGCCATCAGGCCATCTCCAAGATATTTGTCCAGCGTTCCACCAAAGCGGAAGACCTCGGGCTCCATAACGGCATGGAACCGACGCAACGTACTGATCACTTCTTGTGGGCTGCGGCTTTCGGAAAATGTCGTAAACCCAACGATGTCCACGAACAGAACGGCCACGTTCTGCGTCTGGACCTGCTCCAGTGGTGCATCGTGTTGCGAGAGCTCCTGGACCACGTTCGGTGAGAAGTAGCGAGCGAGATTGGCACGTTCGCGTTCGACAGCCGCATGGTCGATTAATAGCCTGCTTGAGCGATTGACCGTCAATGCCAAGGTGCCGGCGACGATCAGAAACAGCACCAGTTCCTGCAATCGGTTGCCGTAATCAATGGTGTTCGGATCCAGCAACGACAGCAGGCGTTCATCGGCGCCAAATGCTGACGTCGCGGCGACGGTCAGTTCAGGTTGGGTGTTAGGCCAAAGCACGGCCCACACGAGACCAACCAGCCACAGACCTGTCGTCCAGGTACCCATGGCGACAACCGTTCGCCAATTGTAGGCCAGCGTCCCAGCAGCCAAGAGCACAAAGAAATAGCTGAAGTTGCCAAACCGGTATTGCATGGCGGTTGGCCAGTCCACTGTGCTCCAAGGATTGGGCACGACGATCACCACCGTCATGAGCGCCAGATCGCAGAACAAGAGGGCAAGCTCGAGACGAGAGTGCCCAACTCGCCCAACGTGCAACTGTGCCCATCCGATCAAGGCAAACAGCAACAGTGCAGCCTCGTAGTACAAGACCTCCCAGTTCGGGTTGATAAGTGGCAGCATAATCGCGATGGCTGCCAGTGCGGCCCAACGTGCCCGCACTGCCAGAACCAACCCTTCTCGCTTGGCTTTGACCAAGGCCTGTTCAGCAAATCTCCTGGAATTGCTGATCGTCGGTTTGCTTGCGTCAGCCTCGAAGAGGCCCGATGACAGTCCCGGACCGCCACTATAGGTGGCCACCATCGTCATCTCCTGTCGATTACCAAAAAAAATTCTGCGTGGTCGCGGCGAGGCATGCCACACATCATGTCGACGGCTGCTCAAACACGCGGGTGATGTGTCACGCAAACTCGTCGATCACACGTGGCAGCGCATCGACATTGCCCGGTGCCATCAGATGAACACCGTGAATACCGGCAATGTCCTTGAGCTCGGCCAGAAACGCCAAACAGAGGCGCCGCCCCTCCTCTTTCGGATCATCGGCCTTCGCCAACCGCTCAATCATCCATTCCGGCACATCGACTCCGTAGAGGTTGTCGTTCATCCAGCGCGCGGACCGGGCTGAGCCCAAGGGACCTGTCCCCAAGAGGATGAAGAGCCGCTCGGTCAATCCGTGATCGCTCAATGCGCCGACGTAGGCCTTCACGACATCGATATCATAGCACAATTGGGTCTGGATAAAGTGCGCGCCTGCATCGGCCTTGCGCGTCAGTTCCGTCGGCACCCAGTCGGGCGGCGGGACCAAGGGCACGTCGGCAGCTCCACAAAAGAAGTTGGGTGGCGTTTTGATCGATCGCCCCGAGGGAAGCAGACCTTCATTGGACATTTTCGCGGACCAGGACAAGAGATCGTGCGACTTTGCGTCGAAGACTGGTTTGGCATCCGGCTGATCACCAGCCGTTGGGTCGTCACCGGTCAGGAACAACGCGTTTCGCACACCGAGCGCTGACGCGCCGAGCAGATCCGCCTGCAAGGCGATGCGGTTACGGTCGCGACACGTCATCTGCACAACAGGGTTGAAGCCATGCTGGGCGAGGATGCCGGCGGCTGCGAGGCTGGACATATGAACTTTTGCGCCAGGCCCGTCCGTCACATTGAGCGCCGCCAACCCCTCTCTGAACGGTTCGGCCAATGCCAACAACTCGTCCGGACCACCTGACACCGGGGGCACGATTTCGCCCGTCAGGACGAACTCACCGCGCCTGAGGCGGGACGCCAGTGGATTGTCCTGGGTTGCTGCGGGAACGTCGTCCATGGATCTCTCGCCTTGTTGCTGACGGCTGCTGCGATTCTTTTGCGTAGCAGGGATATCATGCGTGGAGGACCGACGTCACGAAACACGCCGACGCAAACGGCCGGGATGTTGACACATCCCGGCCTGCGCCGCTCAAGTCGCGGCATTCAGATCAGATTAACTTCAGGTCTGGCTTAGTCTTGCGTCGGCGCCGGCAAGGATCCGGTTGTGCGCAGCGCGAATATTTCGTGCTCGCTAAAGCCGATATCGCGCAGTTGCCGGTCTGGCATGCCCCGCAAATGATGCGAGACTCGCAGCCGCGCTTCACGCTCTCGACTGGCGACCAAGCCTGTGAAAAAACGGGCCCAGAAGCCGGTTTTTTTGGAAGTCGGCGTTGAACTCAGGCCGTGGCCTGGCAATGTTGCTGTATGAGTGCTCATTATCATCTCCACTCTGCTCATGGTTGCCGCTGATTTGTTATTTGCGGCAGTTGCAACAGAGATAGGGAGGTCTGCTGCAGTGCGGTAGATCTAATCCCGCATCGCAGCATTGCAACGGATGCATACGACGCTGATCGGTCGCAGGGACAAGATTTGTCGTGCAATAGAACCGCCAAAATGCCATTCAGCGACGTTGTGTACCTGCACTGTCGGTGTTTGAGCCTGTCACCAGGATTTTGGGCCGGATGTATCAGAAATTTGACACGACGCGCCATATTGATCGGGTCCCCGAACGGATCGACCGGTTGCGCGATGTGCTGCAGCGCCAAAAACTCGATGCCTTCTTGATCCCGCGCGGCGATGAGCATCGCGGTGAGTACGTCGCTCCGTCGTCGGAGCGCCTCGC
>JBPCWB010000267.1:0-2754 GCA_051009955.1 Hyphomicrobiaceae bacterium
TGACGATTGGCGGTACCACGGCAACGTCAATCTATGGCCAATGTTTCAGCCGTTAACCGTTAACGCTGTTGGCTGATGGCATGCGGAGTTTCAAGTTGCGTTGCCGCAGTTCTGTCTTACTTTTGTCAGGTTGTGAAAGTACGACAATGGTGATGCGGTGAGTCGCACACTTATCAATGGCTTGACTCAAGGAAGCCATTCCGACATCGTAACGCATTGTTTCGCGTCAGGGGCCCTGACGATAAAAAAAATGGTCCCAGGTCTAGGGAGTGGGAGGGGACGTTTGCAGCTGCACGCGTCCTCTTTTCGTTTGTTTGCTGCGCAGTTTTGACAGCGCTCTGAAAATGAGTTCAGTCGAACGATCGCACCCGACGCGGCAATTGCTCATATCCTGAATTTTCCTTCGACAATTCGACGGCCGAGCGCCCATCGGTGGACTTCGGATGGTCCGTCATAGATACGGAATGCACGGACGTCTCGGAAGATTCGCTCAACGATCGTGTCGCGGGTGAGACCCAGCCCTCCCAGAATCTGCATTGAGCGATCGACCACCCGCCAAATGGCTTCCGAACAAATGACCTTGGCCATTGAACTTTCCGACGATGCCCGGGCGCCCTGATCGAGGGACCATGCCGTGCGCCAAATCGCCAATCGCGACGTGTAGATGTCCATTTCATTGTCAGCGAGCATGAAGCTCACGCCCTGGTGCTCGCCGAGCGTCTTGCCGAAAGCCTTGCGCTCGCGCGCATACTGCGTTGCAGTGTCGTGTGCGCGTCGTGCCGCACCGAGCCAGCGCATGCAATGCGTGAGGCGGGCCGGCGCGAGACGCACCTGGGCATAGCGAAAGCCTTGACCGACTTCGCCGAGGACGTCTTCACCTGAAGCTTTGAGGTCGTCGATATCTACGACACCGTGACCGCCGACGAATGACGAGTCGATCGTGTCCAGACCACGTTCGAGCTTGAAGTCGGCGTGCGGGAGTTCGGTGAGAAACATGGTTGCGTCGCCAGGACCATCTCCAGTGCGGGCCATGATGATTGCAAATGCTGCCCCTTCGGCGCCGGTAATGAGCCATTTGCGCCCTGATATGGACCAGCCGTTGCCATCGGGTACGGCGCGTGTGGCCAGGGCACTGGGGTCGGAACCGGCCCCAGGCTGCGGCTCGGTCATCGCAAAGCAGCTGCGGGTTTCACCGCTGGCCAGTGGTCGGAGGAATCTCTCCTTCTGCGCCGGCGTCGCGATCTCCTGCAGAAGGTGAATATTGCCTTCGTCGGGGGCCTGACAATGGATGGCAATCGGGCCCAGCATTGAATAACCGGCCGCTTCGAACACAACTGCTTTCTCAAAATGGTTGAGGTCGCGGCCGCCGTAGTCCTTGGCGACATGAACGGCCAGGAGATTGGCATCCCGGGCCTTGCCGTTAAGTTCTTTGCGCAACGCGTCGCTGGGGCCGTGTTCGCTCCAACGCGGGTCTTTTTCGTATGGAATGACCTGATCCCTGACGAAGGCGTCGACCTCGTCTTTGAGCTGGCTGAGTTCCGGCTTCATCGCGAAGTCCATTCAGACACTCCTCGCGCCGTCGGGCGCTTCATCGTTGTGATTGATGGGGTGATTTCTGGCCGCACTCTAGGAAATCAAGGAGGGATGCGCCAGCATGCCCCCGAATGCGCCGCAGTGAGACTGTGGTAGAAGCGCTGTGAAAACGAAACGACGGAAGAACCACCATGATCGCTATCAATGCAGACAAACTCAGCGACTTTGTTCGCGACACCTTCGTCAAGGCCGGATGCTCCGAGAACGAAGGCGTTCGCCTCGGTGAATCGCTGGTCGGTGCAAATCTGGCGGGACATGACAGCCATGGCGTGATCCGCGTGCCGCGCTATCTGCAATGGCTGGCCGACGGGGATTTTGTCGCCGATCGCACACTTGAGGTCGTGATTGATCTGCCATCGCTCGCGGTCGTCGATGGGCAGTATGGCTTCGGCCAATCGATAGGCCAGCAGGCCGTTGCGCTGGGCGTAGAAAAGGCCAAGGAGAGCGGCGTATCCGTTGTGGCACTGCGCAATACAGGGCACGTCGGACGGGTTGGCGAATGGGCCGAGCAGGCGGCCGCGGACAACATTGTTTCGACTCACTATGTCAATGCGCCGGCCAGCCTTTTGGTGGCGCCGTTCGGCTCCAGGGATCGGCGCTATTCGACGGCACCCTACGCAGTGGGTATTCCGCGGCCCGGAAAAGATCCGTTGATCCTGGATTTCGCGACGTCTGTCGTCGCGGAGGGTAAGGTTTTGGTTGCCAGTCAAGGCGGCAAAGATTTACCGGACCACGCGCTCGTCAGCGAAGATGGAGCGATTGCCGGCGATCCGCACTACCTCTATGGGGACTACGAACCGAGCGGGCCGCGGGACTACCGGAATGGCAAGGGTGCCATCCGGGCGATGGGTGATCACAAAGGCTCCGGCCTGGCATTCATGGTCGAAATTCTCGGTGGCTCGCTGACGAGGACCGGCGCTCCGCTTGAAGGTCGACGTTGGTCGAATGGTATGCTGTCCATGTACGTTGACCCTGAGAAGATTGATCCGGAGGGATTTTTTCCGAGTGACGTCGAGCGCTACTTGGCGTTCTTTAAGGAAGCGCGGCCCATCGAGAAAGACGGAGAGGTGTTGCATCCGGGCGAGCCTGAGCTGCGAGCCAGGCAGACGCGTCAAGTCGAAGGCATTCCAATTTCCGAGGAAACTTGGACGGCCATTTGTG
>JBPCWB010000268.1:0-7078 GCA_051009955.1 Hyphomicrobiaceae bacterium
GGCTTTGGTGGAGGCGCCGGGTACTGCCCCCGGGTCCGATGAGCTTATTACGACGGCCATTTATCGCCATAGTCGAACGAATCCGACGCCTGTAATATACGGTGCAAGTTCAACAAATTAAAGGCCATATGTCAGGCATGGCAAACAACGCCTTGCAACGGCCGCCTGCAATGACCGCGCAGCGGCCGTCAGCTCGGCACGGTCAGACGGATCGTCAGAAGTCGGCCCCCTCCGTCGCGATGTTCAATACGCGCCCGCAGTGCTTGCAATGCACAGCGTCGGCATCGTGGCGATGGAGCCCGCAATCCGGGCAATCATAAACCACGCGGGTGGGGCGAAAAATCGTCTGAATGAGCCGTAGAAACAGGGCCACACCAAAGACCATGATAAGCACGGAAAGAATCCGACCCGTCGTATCCTTGAGGGTGATGTCACCGAAGCCGGTCGTCGTCAGAGCCGTCACGGTGAAGTACAGCGCATCGATGTAGTTGCGGATCTGTGGATTGTGATGGACCTGGAGCACGTAGACCAACGCCGTCATGACGAACACGAACACCGCCAGATTGACTGCGCTCTGGATGGTCTCTTCATTGCGGCGGAAATAAGAGAACTCCCGGCGCAAGTCCCTTAGGACGCGGTAGGAGCGCAGCAGGCGCAGCGCCCGCACGACCCTGAGGAACAAAAAGCTTTCCAGAAAGGCTGGCAGGAGTAACGTGATAACGACAATAAAGTCGGCCCAAGTGGTCGCTTCGGCCAGGAACCTCGATTTGCGCTCCGTAACGACGTAGCGCGCCGCCAGATCGAAAATAATGGCCACAGCAATGATGGCGTCGACGACGTAGATCCAGGCCGCGTCGCGCACAACCGACGAGGCGACGAAAAATACAATCGTGACCGCGTCGAAGGCCAGAATACCAAAACGAAAAGCTCGCGCCCTGGAGGAGCTTCCTTGGTAAAGTTCGCGCAGAGTCTCTCGCATATTTATGATAAGTCCTGCAATTCCGGGAAAGCCTGGAGACACGAATCAGTTCAATAGCTGCCCTGCTCCGTGGCAAAAGTCCATGGGCATCAATCGGAACAGCATGTCGACACACCAGGAAGACAAGCGCCCGGCCAATCCGAGCCGATCTGAGGATCTCAGGTGCGCCGCCGAGGCCGGATTCGCGGTCACGGTCACTATTCTTGCCGCGATGTGGCTGACGACGCTGGCCATGGTTGCTCTGGTGCCACGTGATCTGATGACATCCGGCCCGGTCGGAGGTCCCGACAACATCGTCAGCTGGCTCACGCTGGCCCTGTTTCAGATCATCGCAACATTGCTGATGTTGGCGTTCGTCGCTCGGCGCTATCGTGGACGCGTGTCGTACACGTTGGCCCTGGGCCAGCCGCGCATTAGCCTGCAACGCCTTGTGTTGACGATCGTTGTCGTGGTGATCGTTATCGGCACGGCATCATGGATTAGCCTGACGTTTTTCCGGGACGACGTTCTGCGCGATTTGGACGTCTTCAAGCGCTTGCTGGCGGACACCCCGATCGTGCTGCCGATTCTCGTCCTTTGCATAGGTGCTCCGATCTCGGAAGAGATCTTGTTTCGTGGCTTCCTGCTGGGACGGTTGGCACATACGCGGCTGGGCTTCCTCGGTGCCGCGCTGATCGCGACCGTCGGATGGACGGCGTTGCATTGGGGTTATTCCGAAGTCGGCATGGTCGAGGTTTTTATCGCCGGTCTGCTGTTTTCATGGGCATTGTGGCGCAGCCGCAGCCTGTGGGTGCCAATTGCCTTTCACGGAGCCTACAACGGCTGTGTTCTTGCGGTAATTCATTCCTTGTAGCGCACGTCGCCCGTTGGACGCGCCGGCCACACCCCGCCGGGCGATCAGAACGGGTTGAATCGCTGCTTACGCGTGATCTTGAGATAGCCGACGTTGGCACCAAGCCGCAGCCCGAGACCCGTGCGAATGGGTGCGAGTACGAGATTGCCCTTCTTGTGGAAGGTGATGCCGGCGCCACCAACGAGATACGCGGCTCCTTCAACGCCGACGAACCGGTTAAAAATGCGTTCGACCGAGTCGAGATTGTAGATCAGCATCATCACGCGCGAACCTGTGAAGCCGATATCGGTGCCCACCGATGGGCCCTGCCAGTAAATCTTGCGCGCTTTCGAGTGCTTGGTGACAAGCCGACCATTGCCATAGCGCAGCCCGGCCAGAAATGACGCTCCGGCTTCCTTGCCCAGAACATAGCCGTTGGGTTTGCCGTAACTGTCGAATGCAAACTTGATAACGCTCGCGAGTTCAGCGGAAAGACTGCCGAAAAGGCCCCGTCCGACCGCTCGGATCTCGCCTGATCCATAAGTCGCCTTTGCTGTTTCCGGCTGAACTGGCGGCAGAGCCGCCATCACCGTTTCGCTCGGCGCGGCGGCGGCGACGGTTTTGGTCGACCAGGCTTCGCCGGCCGCCAGACGTCCCTTGGCGGGCGCGTTCCCCGCCTCGGTTCCAACCCGATCGGATTGTTTGATTTGAGCCTGGGCCGGTGCCGCGGTCGGCTTGGTGGGTGCTGTCTGCGGCTTTGGTTGTGCCGCTTTTCGCGCCAGCCTGGGCCGGATTGCAACGTTGAGTTTGGCCGATATGTGTGCCTGCTTGGCGGCCGTCACTTCGAGAAGCTGGCGGCCGACGCGTTTGAGTTCTTCCAGGTCGTCGCAGCTTGACCCGCCATTTTCTGTGTCGCCGAGTTGATCGAGGCGAATGACGAGTTCACTGGCCTGAGCGTCAAATGTTCGTATCTGATCGTCGTTCAGGAATTCGAAGCCACGTTCGATCGCCGCCTCGGGCGGCCAGCCTTTCAACTTGGCCAGCCGGGCGAACTTAGCGCGCAATTCAGTTTCCGACTGCGTGTTGGCTCGCCGGAGTTCGGCACCGATTTTGTCAACTTCAGCGCCAAATCTTTGCGTGTTACATGATTGCGCAACGGCGCCGTTCGGGTTCACCAAGATAATCGAGAGTAGGAGCGTCAGCAGCCACCGGAACATGGTTTTCTCCGTGCGATTGCCGCCGCCCTTCGACAAAACGCTTTAGGTTACAGCGCCCTGCCTAGCGGTGAATGGCGCCGCTCGCAACTCGCATTTGCGTCAGTTCGCGCAGGCACATGGCTATTGCATGAAGCCTTCGTACAAAAGGGGGCGATAAGGCTCAGACTGACTATTTCGATGGTTGACGAGCGCTGAGGCGTGCGCGACGGGCTTGCCGAGCGAGGCGGCGCTTCTTCAAGGCCAGCCATCGCCGGCAGCTTGCCCGGGCAAGATTGCATCGGACACGGATTTGCGGACCGCGTGGCGCAGCTTTGCCGTGGTGTCTGGGCGCGACACCCGCCGTCGCCTTGGGATCTGTTCGAATGTCTCGTGCGGCGCGGTCAATCAGGTCGGCTGCCGTCATACGGGCCATGAAAGGGTTGGCGCGCAGGACCGCTCGGCGAAGTAATCGCGACAGGCGGTCCTTTGGCGGTGCCGATAGCACTTTGACAGCACCTCCGGGACCCAGCAGGAACGCGAGCCTCAGATGCGGAAACGTAGGCTTCTGACCGGCTGCGGCAAGATGTGTGGCGTTATCGCGCGTGTAAGCCTCGGCGGCTTTGCGGGCAAACTTGCGATCGGTTCGCAAAGCAAGGATCTGAGCGGTGGTCAGCTTGGCCGTCTCATCGGGAAAGTGCCGCCGTGCGACGGCGAGAAACGTCGAAACAATGAACTGGAACGGACCGGTCGCAGTTGACCGTGGATTGCGCGCGTCATCGCGACCGCCTGACTCCGCCAGCATCAGCCGGTCGAGAAAGATATCCATGGTCAGTGGCGGGTCGCCGGTTGGAACCGCTTTCTCGCTCTTCTCCGCCACAATCTGTTCGGCTGGAGATTTGGCCTGCACCTCGATTGACCAGGTGCAGCAAACAGCGAGCGCGACCATTGGTAGGCCGGCGACCATCATGGGTTGCATCACGTTCGACGATCGGACCATGCCAGTTTCCTATCATTTGCGAACGAGGCGGCGGCATCCGTTTAAGGGACCGTGCCGTGCATGCGGCGCATCCGTCAAGGCAACTCGTGCTCGACGCGCGTCAATGGCCGATCATGGTTGATGCCGCACGTCCTCAGACCAGCGCGGCAAGTTCGGGTTCGTAGGCGAACAGCGCCGGCGACCCACCAGTATGAATAAACAGCAGTGACTCATCGGGGCTGGACGACCGCGCAGCCGCAATCGTGCTGGCCAACACACGCCCGGTGTAGACAGGATCAACCAGGATGGCTTCGTGACGCGCACCGAGGCGAATAGCTTCGGCCACATGATCATTCATTTGACCATATCCCGGTGCAAGAACCGCATCGTCGACCTCAATATCGCTGTCGGCCACAACATTGTCGGTTCCAAGGAGGTCCGCAATTTGCTGACAGCGCTCACCGAGTCTTGGAACCTGCAGGTCGGCCGAACGGCGCACGCAGACGCCGACCACCGGGATGTCGCAACCGATGGCGCGCAATCCGAACAGCAGTCCGGCATGTGTGTTGCCGCTCCCGGATGCCACAAACATTCGGTCGATGCGTTGCCCGCTCTCACTGAGCTGATCGACGATTTCCCGTGCCGCGTCGATATAGCCGAGGGCCGCAATTGGCGGATGGCCGGGCGATAACGGGACGATGAAGGGTTTGTGCCCTTGTCGGCGCAAATCTTCCGCGATTTCTCCCAGACGGCGGTCGGCACCGGCTTCATCTTCGCCATGCGGATAATGATGAATCGTCGCGCCCATCAGCTTGTCGAGCAATACGTTGCCAGATACGCGATAGACCGGGCTCGGATCCGGGACCCGGTCTTCAAGCTGGACATGGCAGGCCATGCCGCGCTTGGCGGCGGCCGCGACAGTCGAACGGACGTAGTTGGACTGTACGGCACCGGTGATCAGGAGCGTATCGGCACCTTCCGCCTCCGCGGCGCCAAGATAATACTCGAGCTGGCGGATCTTATTGCCGCCAAGGGCGAGCCCGGTGCAGTCATCGCGCTTCACGAAGATGCGGGCGCCGCCGAGCGCATCCGACAGGTTGGGCATGGCTTCGATCGGCGTTGGCAGATGCGCCAATCGGCAGCGTGGCATTGCCTCGAGTTGTCCGACTCTTTGCTGCACAGCGTGCCTCCTTCGACGTCAGCGGTATTGAGCACCTCCCTGATAGCGCAATGCAGCCCGACCACAAAACCATTTGCTGAACAGTCTAGATGTTGCGGTGCCTTGTCGGCGGTGTAGGCTGTCGCGCAGGTTCGCCCGGGACGTCAGATTCGACGGTCCCGATTGGACGACAACCGGAGGAAAGCGAAATGCCGAAAGTCGCGGTGATCGGTCTTGGCAACATGGGCCGGCCGATGGGTCTCAATCTTCAGAAAGCCGGCCACGACGCACTGGGCTGGGACCTGGCCCCAGACGCACGCGAACGCTATGGCAATGAAGGCGGCCGCATCGCCAACGGTCTCGAAGGTGCACTTGAGAGCGCTGATGCCCTGGTGACGATGATCCCGGCGGGACCGGATGTCCGCGCGGCCTACCTCGGTGACGACGGCATTCTCGCCCGCGCGGCGAAGAACACTCTGCTGATCGACAGTTCGACAATTGACGTCGACACGTCGCGCGCGGTCAATGCGGAGGCTACGGCCGCGGGGTTCGAGATGGTCGATGCACCGGTCTCCGGCGCGCAGCCGGCCGCGATTGCAGGAACGCTGACGTTCATGGTGGGCGGAACCGAAGCGGCCTTCGAGAAGGCCAAGCCAATTCTTGCAGGCATGGGGGCCAACATCATTCATGCCGGGCCGGCGGGATCGGGCCAGGCCGCAAAGATCTGTAACAACATGCTGGCCGGC
The DNA here is from genome assembly GCA_051009955.1 of Hyphomicrobiaceae bacterium. Classification (GTDB taxonomy): domain Bacteria; phylum Pseudomonadota; class Alphaproteobacteria; order Rhizobiales; family Hyphomicrobiaceae; genus Tectiglobus. The sequence goes on from JBPCWB010000268.1 coordinate 5,889, forward strand.
ACCAACATGGCGGTCTTGTGTGAGGCTTTGCATCTCGGCCAGGCGCTGGGGCTGGATCCCCTGGTCATGTTCGACATCATCTCCAAATCATCCGGGCAGTCATGGGCGCTGACCGGGTATTGTCCGGTACCTGGTCCGGTACCCGCCGCTGCCTCGAACCGAGATTTCGAACCGGGATTCGCCACCGCATTGATGAACAAGGACATGACTTTGTCACAGCAAGCCGCGCAGTCGGCCGGTGTTGCCACCCCCTTGGCGGCGCAAGCCCGTGCCACCTATCAGTTGCTGGTCAATAGTGGTTATGCCGACAAAGACTTTTCGGTCATTTATGACTTTCTGGCCGGCGGAAAAAAAGCCGACTAGATCAACGATCCGAAATCACAAGTTTTTGGAGAATCTCAATGCCCAGTGAACGCTTCAAGCAAGGCATGGCGACGCGCAGTGCCGTCCTTGGCAAGGAGCACACCGATCGTGCAACGGCCAATCAAACCGAGTTCGATCGTGATTTCCAGGACTTCATTACGGAGGGAGCGTGGGGCTCGGTCTGGTCTCGACCGGGTTTGACGAAGCGGGAGCGTAGCCTGATCACGCTGGCGCTTCTGGCGGCGCTGGGCCAGGACGACGAAGTCGCCCTCCACACCCGGGCAACAGCCAATACCGGCGCGTCGCCGGAGGACCTGAAGGAGGCGATGTTGCACGTGGCGGTCTACGCAGGTGTCCCAAAGGCGAACCACGCCATCAAGATCATCAAGCGCGCTCTTGCCGAAACGGGCGCTGCCTAACATACAATGCGTCGTTTCAGTACAACGCAGTTCATGCCTTTATGCGCGCGATGCTGCCCCTGCCATCCAGATCGAGGTTCGACAGATGCCCAATGAATGCGATACGGCCGCCATCGCCCAGGCGCTGCTCAGCGCGCGCGCGCAGCGCCGCCAACTGAAAGTGACCGACATCGATGGCGAGGTGCAGACCCTCAACGACGCCTACGCCGTCCATGAGCGCGTCATGCAGGAGTTAGGACCCGTTGGCGCGTTCAAGACCAGCAAGTTGCCGGACGGAACCCAGATCGTTGCCCCAATTCCCGCGAGCGTTGTTCGCCCATCGGGCGCAACGTTCGCCGCCGATGAACTCTTGCAAGTTGGCATCGAATTGGAAATTGCGTTTCGAATAGAGCGGGGGCTGCCGTCACC
>JBPCWB010000269.1:0-4655 GCA_051009955.1 Hyphomicrobiaceae bacterium
GCGCGCGACGCAACCGTGCAGAATGTCGGCAACCTCATCTCGGTCGTAGCCGAGGGTATCGTAGCGGCGTTCACGGATCGAATGGTCCCAGCGATCGAGATGATCGGCCAGCCGGAAGAACTTCCCGTTATGAACATGAACCGCGTCATAACACATGTCGCCCAATTGAAAGCCCATGTCCGTGACGGGCAGGCGCATATCGGAAACCGGCATGAAGTCGCCGTCCATGAAGCCCATTCCGGCGGAACCATAATCGCCATTGTCTCGCATTACTTGGTCCTCATTTCAGAAAATGCCCTGAAGCAAGCTTAACGCGACAGCGAGGCCGAGAATAGATGTCCCAGGCGCTGCGCTTCGTTTCCCACCTGGCGGCTAATCTGACAGCCAATGATGGCGATGCGCCGTATGATGGGACTTCCCGGGCGCCGGAAACGTCGGATCAGCGAAGGCACCAACGGCGACAGCGATCGTATCCGGCTTGCGCCGGGGTTCCCAATACACCGTCGACCCGCACTCCGGGCAAAAATGAAACATGACAACGTGTCCGCTGTCCGACCGGCGCGAGAACGAACTGGCCGTCCCACTGATCGATACCGCATCTCGCGTAAAGAAAGCGGCGAGGCCGTAGGTGCTGCCGGTGCGCTTTTGGCAGGCCAGACAATGACACATCGATACCGAGCCGGGCTCACCGCGGCACGTCACCGACAATTGCCCGCAGCAACACGTTGCATGCCTCATTGAGATCTCCATTCGCCGTCACGAACCGGATAGGTAATACCTCACAATGAGCCAATTAACACCGCCGGCGGGCAACACCACGGAGCCGCAGCACAACTTCGCACAGGACCATTGATCTGCACCAATGACCCATTCAGCAAGAGATGCGACGCTGACAGCCTTGCCTACGATCCGCTCGGAGAGCAACATGCATGAAGTTGAAAGAAAAGTGTTCCTAAGCGCCTCAGCCACAACATTGCGTCACCAGACGCACCCTAGGCGCCAGCCCGCACCTTGGGCGTCCGTTTCCGCTGCGGCCGTGCTACTTGTCACAATTATGTCCTCGGCAGCGCTCCATGCCAATGACGAGCACCTTGGCCTCATCGAGTACGAGATTGCCTGCATGCCCTGTCACGGACCCGACGGAAAGGGTCGCGGCTCCCTTGCATCGGATCTCGTGCCCCCACCTTCAGACCTCACTGGGATCGCAAGAGCCAACGGCGGCACGTTTCCTTTTCAGCGCATCGAAGGAATGATTGACGGCCGCAAGCAGGTTGCTGCCCATGGCGCGCGGGCCATGCCGGTCTGGGGAGCGCGCTATCGCATCACGGCAGAGCAAGGCGAAAGTCGCGAAACCGTCGAGACTCGCGCCCGTCGTAGAATTCGGGCACTAGTCCGCTTTGTCGAGTCCCTCCAGTCGAAGTAGCCCAGATCAGCGGCCGCCTCTTTTGCGCAGCGAGTTCATTTGATCAGGCGCAAAGCGGCTCGGCGTCGGTCATGTGAATTTTGCACCATGACGAAGAAGTCGACCATAGCCTTGCTCGCGCTCCTGCTCTTCGCGATCGTGCTGTACGCGGCGCTCATTGGCATGCCGCGGGGCGCCTTTTGAGGACAGGACAAAGAGTGCATGTCGGAGCCCGCAGCGGGCGTTCGACGGTTGGTCCCGAGTGCATCTTTGCAATCGGGAACCATCTCGATCGGCCTGCTTCTATCGCGCGGCCGGGTCTGTCTGCGTTGGTGCGGGTTTGTCGCTGCCGCCAGAGCCGGCGCCGATGAGAATTCAACGTGGCTCTGGCACATCAGCTGTGATCAATGAGAGCCTGTCCCGACTCAGCCACCGCCAATCGGGATTTTCCTCTCATTCTTGACGGCCTCTGGGCGCTTCGAGAGAGCCACCCGCAGCACGCCGTTCTCGAACTTCGCGCTCACTTGTTCGTCATCGATCGTTTCGGGCATGCGAAACGACCGTTGGAAGCTTCCGTAGCTCCTCTCGCGCACGTGGTAGTCGTCTTTCTTCTCCTCGTGCTCGGTTTTCTTTTCACCCTTGATCGACAGCACGCCATTCTTCAGTGTGACGTCGATGTCCTTTTCATCCATGCCGGGCAGTTCAGCTTCGACAACGATTTCGGACTCGCTCTCGCGCACGTCCACGTCAGGGACATTTGCACTCCCGGTCACACTGCCAAGCAGGTTCGATGGACTGCTCCACCGTCCGCCGAGGAAGTTGTCAAAGACCCGATCCATCTCAGCACGCATCGCCGTGAATGGATCAAGATATTTCGTTTCCGGCACGCCGGCCTGTTCGCGTTTGTTGATCTCTTGAGCCATGTTTCATTCTCACGAATTGCATTTACGGACTGATAGAGGTGACCCTCTCATCAATGACCACAAACAACGAAATTCCACCGCGAGTCATTGATCCAGCGCAATGGGCTTGCGCGGCGCGCAGCGGCTGCAAGGCGATTGTCTTGCGGGATCAGGACTTGCCGGATCGAGGAAGATCGATCGGCAAATACTCCACGGCCGAAGATTGCACCGGCTGCGGGTAGAGTTTCATGAGCTGCAGAACGGCCTGTGGCATCCCAACCTTGATCGGCAGGCCGAGCTTCCCCGCCTCGTGGGCTGTTAGCGCGTAGTCGTGTGTCCAGTGACCGCCGGCGAGTTTTTCAGCGAGTTGCGTTGCGACGGAGACGTCAAGGCGCGGCGTCAGGAGTTCGACCGCGCCTCTTTTGACCTGTTCCAGCGCCTTTTCGCTCACGTCCGCCAGGACATGCGTGAGATCAAAGACATGCTCTGGCGGTTTCGCACTGCGCGCATGCACGATACTGGCAGCAGGAAGACCGAGAATCTGCGGGTCGATCGGGCCGAGAACAGAGAATTCGCCAACCACAATCTCATCCGCGGCCAACGCAATCAACGTCCCGCCTGACATCGCATAGACCGGCACGATCACGCTGACCTTTGCCGGGTGGGCCTCGACAGCTCTTGCAATTTGCATCGCCGCCAGGACAATTCCGCCTGGCGTATGGACGATCAGATCGATGGGGACGTCGTCGGGCGTTTCCTTGATCGCCGCGATGATGGTCTGCGCATCTTCAAGATCGATGTGACGCGCGACATTCATGCCGAACAAACTGCGCTGTTCCTGGCGATGGATCATTGTAATGACGCGCGTCTGTCTGGCCTTTTCGATGGCGCGGATCGCACTGGCCCGCTGCGCCGCATACCAACGGCTCGTGAGCAGCGGCTGCAGCGCCATTATGCCGAATATAATAATTATGATCGTCGAGAAATCGAACGACATGAGCCCTGCCCACCCTTGGCATGCGCCTCATTCGGCACCGCACGAGCAGTCTATGCCGCATGGCAGGGACCGGCAAGCTCATCGCCGGCGGGATACGCCGAACACCGCTCGACATGCAGGCACATTGCATGACGCGGGCAAGCCCATCGATCGATGGGCTTTCCGGCCGACTCGAATCAGCTAAAGCGCAACGGCTCGATGCCGTGGCCTGCGATCACATAAAACCCCAGATTTGCGGCATAGATGCCGACGGCAATCGTAAAAATCCAGCCGACGCGGAACTTCTTCGGTTCGCAATCGCCGTGCGCGCAGCCCGTACTTCGGCAATCGATCTGATAACTCACATAGTGCAGCGACAGACCAAAGGCCAAAAGCGCCCCGGACGCCGCGAGAATTAGCACTTCATAGTCATGAATGAGACCGTGAAACGCCAGGAATGCGCCACCAAAACCAATCTGGCTCCCGGCGCTCAGGACGGCAACTAAGATCGGTAACCCGCAGCAAAATACATGCGACAACTCGGCAAGCAGACTCGCTGTCGTAGCGGCTCTCTGAAAACGCGTCATCTTATGCTAAGGCTCGTCTTGCGTTAGAAGAACTGACGGACGCTGCGGAGCATGCGAACCGTATTGTTATATTATTACATATCGCGGATGTGTCAACGGCTACCAAAATGACAACACCATCGCCAAAACTGTCAAAAAACCAAAAGGTTGTGCTCGATGCGCTGCGCGATGGTCGTCCTTTGAGCGCCTATCAGATCCTGGATCTCGACAGTGTTCGCGACAACGGGTTGAAGGCACCCCTCACAATCTATCGCGCCTTGGACAAGCTGATTGAGTACGGTCTGGTCCATCGCATCGAGACGCTCAATGCCTTCGTTCTTTGTGATCACGAGCCGCATGCCGAGCCCGCGGCCTTCATGATCTGCAACGCCTGCAAGCGCACGATCGAAGTCGGGACGCGCTCGCTGCGTCGCACCGTGATGAAACAAGCCGCGGAGCAGGGCTTCGAGGTCGATCACATGCACGTCGAGGTTTCAGGCCGTTGCGAAGACTGTACCAATTGACGCCGGCAATCTGTAATGATATAACATTCCCACTTCAGCATCAAAAACCACGTGCCGTGAAGAGGGCAATATCATGACTCGTTGGCTCATCGCATCGTGCGCATGCATTCCGTTGGTTGGCGCCCTCGCAGCAGACGAGCAGCATCGCCAACTCGGGGCGCACGAGCACGGCCACGGCGCATTCAATGTCGCGATCGACGGGCGTCGCGTCAGCATGGAACTTGAGGCCCCGGGCGCCGATATCGTTGCATTCGAGCACAAGCCGACGACGAAGCGGCAGGAGAC
>JBPCWB010000270.1:0-14771 GCA_051009955.1 Hyphomicrobiaceae bacterium
CGCACATGAAGGCCAAAAGCTGGGGCCGCATCATCAATGTCACCACCAGTTTCTTCACCATGCTGCGCGGACGCTTTCATCCCTATGGACCGGTCAAGGCCGGACTTGAAGCCATGAGCGCCGGTCATGCTGCGGAGTTCGAGCCCGACGGAATTACTGTCAACGTTGTCGTGCCCGGCGGCCCCTCCAATACTGCAATGGTGCCTCAGGAAGCTCCTTATGCACGGTCCGACTTGATCCCGACCGCCAAGATGGTTCCACCGATGCTCTGGCTTTGCTCGGACGCGGCACAAAATGTCACTGGCAAACGTTACATTGCGGCAAAGTGGGACGACACGCTTCCCGTCGCAGAGGCCAGGTCCGCGAGTGAAGCTCCGATTGCCTGGCCGGACCTCGCCGGATCGCCCGTCTGGCCCGGCGGCAAACCCAAACAGTGAGGACGGATATTATGGGACGATTGGACGACAAAGTCGCTTTCATCACGGGTGGCGGCGGCGGCATTGGCCGGGCAACGGCCGAGCGCTTTGCTGAAGAAGGCGCCAAGGTTGTGATTGCGGAAATCAATGAATCGGTCGGCGAACCTGCGGCTGACTCGGCGCGCCGCGCAGCCGCCAACAGCGGTGGGGACGCGCACTTCATCAAGTGCGATGTCACGGACGCGGCGAGCGTCAAGGCTGCTATCGCCGAGACTGTCGCGCGATTCGGCAAGCTTGATGTGCTGCACAACAATGCCGGCGGCTCGACGACGCAGGATGGACCGGTCACCGAAGCGCCGGACGAAGAGTTCTGGCGTGTCATCAAGCTCGACCTTTACGGGACTTTCCTGTGCTCCAAATGGGGTATTCCGGAAATCATCAAGGCGGGCGGCGGTTCGGTCATCAATATGTCTTCCAATGTCGCGTTGATGGCGCTGCCCGGCCGCGATTGTTACACCGCGGCCAAAGGCGGCGTCGCGTCGATGACCCGGTCCATGGCCGTCGAATATGCGCCCCACAAGATTCGGGTCAACGCGATTGCGCCGTCCGTCACCTTGTCGGATCGGGTCAAGAAACTGATGCAGGAGGCGCCGGAAGTCGAAAAGATCGGACAATCTCACCTGCTCGGCCTCGGGCTCCCGATTCATATCGCCAACATGGCCGTGTACCTCGCATCCGATGAATCCGAAATCACAACCGGACAGGTGATGTCAGTCGACAGCGGCGTTACGATTGTGTGAGACTATCGGGCCTGAAAACAGTTCTGGCAGTGTCGCGTTTGCGACCTGCGAATTCTGCGATCAATCGAGGAGGATACGATGAGCAAGCTGATCAATCGCGACGACTGGGCCTTCGTGCACAACGAAGGCGCTGATGCCGAGTGGACACCTGGCCTCAGGGAGATCTTCGAGTACCGCGATCTCGGCACGAAAGATGGGACAAATGGCGCCTATGTGGCCCACCTCATTCGCCACAATGGCAAAGAGGTCAAGGACGAGGTGCAGCAGTGGCACATCCACGAATGCGACTTCCAGTTTGTCTATGTGATCAACGGTTGGGCCAAATTCGAGTACGAAGGCGAGGGCGTAAAGACCATCAAAAAGGGTGACTGCATTTTGCAGAAACCGATGATCAAGCACCGCGAAATCGCCTGTTCCAACGACTTCGAAGTTCTGGAAATCGTGTCGCCGGCGAACTTCGCAACCAAGGTCGTCGAAGGCCCCGACGAGAAGGCCGAAGCTGCCGAATAGACAATCGCGATCCGTGCCGGACCCTCTCGTATGGCGCTCGGTCCGGCGCGCACGGATAGACGGTACGGTTCCATGCAACCCGGGCCCCGCTTGTCGGCGACGCTCTGCGGGCCCGACCAATAGCCTTGCGATAGATCAATGAGCCGTTGCCCCAATCCGCGACGGTGGCACACAACGAAGCGGAGGTGCACGATGTTGCAGGATCAATGGGGCAACGACTTATCGACAACGTCTCGCGATGCCGTCGCCGCCTACGACAGCGCAATATTCGATTTTCTTGAATACCGTCTGACTCTCGGAGATCGCGTCAAGGCCATCCTTGCCGCAGACCCGGAATGCCTCATGGGGTTATGCTTTCGCGGCTACATGCTAATGCAGTTCGGCTCGAATGCGGTTCTGGGCAAAGTTCGCGAAGTTCTTGAGCCACTCGAAGCGCGCGCCGGCAACGGCACGCCTCGCGAACAACTGCACGTCAAGGCGCTGCGGGCGTGGATGGAAGGCCGTGTGCGTGAAGCACGCGGCCACTGGGAACGCATTGCGATCTCACATCCTGGCGACTTATTAGCGCTGCGACTGCACCATTTCATGAGCTTTTGGCAAGGTGACCGCCAGGGCTTACGCGACGTGCCGGCCGGGGCCGTAGCGGCGGCCGACGAGGCGATGCCCGGTTATGGCTTCCTGCTCAGCATGTTGTCTTTCGGAACCGAAGAGTGCGGCGACTACGCTCGAGCCGAGGCGTTCGGCCGCCAGGCGGTCTCGCTCAACGACAATGATCTTTGGGGCATACATGCGGTGGCTCACGTCCTTGAGATGCAGTGCAGGCATCAGGACGGCATCGCTTTTCTCGATCAACCGTTCGGCACCTGGTCGGACCGCAATCCCTTCAAGGATCACGTCTGGTGGCACACGGCACTCTTCGCATTGGAGCTCGGAGAATTTGAGCGTGTCCTCGACATCTATGACCGCGAAGTCAAGGTGAATGAGGTCGGCTTCTATCTCGACGTCCAGAACGCGGTTTCGATGCTGATGCGCCTCAAACTGAGCGGTGTCGACGTCGGCGACCGTTGGGATCTGCTGGCGGATCTGGCTGCAAGCCGCAAGGGCGACCACGTTATGCCGTTTACAGATGCGCATTTTCTCATGGCGCTGATCGGCGCGGACCGTCGCACCGAAGCCGACGACTACCGTCGATCGCTTGTCACGTTCGCCAGCGACAACGATGACGATGCTGCCAACGTCACGCGTCAGATCGGCATCCCTCTGGCAAACGCGCTGAGTGCGTACGGAGCGGGCCGCAATGCCGAGGCTGCCGACACGCTTTATACTATCCGCCATGACCTGGCGCCACTCGGCGGCAGCCACGCCCAACAGGACGTCTTCCATCAAATCCTTATTGATGCCGCAACGAAATCAGGTAAGACCGACATGGCGCGCAGTCTGCTGCGCGAGCGCTCGATTGTGCGACCGGGAACAACGTGGGCCGAAAAGCGCCTCGCCGCCCTGGGTTAAGCCGTGATGTGAAGCGGCGGCCGGGCGGGCCTGGCACGCTCGGTCGATCGTGACACAGAACGGTTACGAATTCAGCCTCACGCAATCAAGCCGATAGCGAAGATTGCCGCCGCAATCGCGGGGAACGTCGTCCCGCCATTCGTCGGTTTGCCAATCTCATTCTGCCGGGCTGGGCTTGCTCGACCAATCGCCGTCCTGCCGAGCGACGCCACGGATACCGCCCGGCCCAGGAGCCGGCGCGGTGTTCGCCGGTGCCGGCTTCGACCAAGGCGCCGATTTGAACCAAGCCACGCCATAGGCAATCGCAATCAGGATGGCGAAGCCACCAAGGTTCGCCAACGGCACCGTGAGATATGTGCTTCCCGCGACATTCAGGAACGTTGCCGCGAGAAACGATAAAACCAGCCCCGCGATAAAAACCCCGAGCGACTGTTGGCCGACCTTGCAGATGACCCGAACAAGAGGACCGGTCAGGCGGCGGCCTTCTTCGCCAACCAGGATGTAAGACAGGTAGGCAAGCGACAGGAAGTGGACGAAGCGCAGGATGCCGAAGTTGGTCTTGTTGATCAGCGGACCGAGGGCCTCTCTTCCGTCCTGAAGCACCTGGAACTGGCTCATGAGTGGCCACCAGTCAAACGGCACGCTCAGGACCAATACCGCGACGGCGGCCCAGATCAACCGGCGATCCGTGGGCGGCGGCGGCAACCAACCGCGCATGAACGCGAATCCTGAGAAAAAGATTAACTGCCAGGCGAAGGGATTGAAGAACCAGACATCATCACCCCACGGCTCGCGCGGCAGGTGCGTCAGATTGAAATTCGAGATCAACCACAGTCCGACGATGAATGCGGCCGCATAGACACGACCGACCTGGGCGAGCGCAACAACAATCGGCAGCATCAGCAGGATCACGAGATACATCGGCAGAATGTCAAAATAAGGCGGGACGAACGTCAGTGTGAAGAGTCCGACAATCGCCGATTGTGCGTTCTCGTTTAACAAGTGCTGCATCATGAGGCCGCGAATATAATTGTCGCCGCCCAACTGCCAGTCGATCATGATCATGCAGACGAGCGTCACCATGAAGACGGAGATGTGAGCCCAGTAGACCTGCCACACGCGAAATGCGATGCGTCCGATGCCGACGACATAGCCGTGATTGCGGAAGACGCTGCCGAACGCGATGGCCGAGGCCATGCCTGAGCAGAATACGAAGATTTCCGTGGCGTCCGAGAAACCGAATTTCGCCGGAATCCAGTCCGCCCACGGATTTCCGATCATGTGGGCCATGAAAATTATAAAGAGGCAGAGACCGCGGAAGAAATCCAATCGCACGTCGCGTTTTCGTTTGCCGGCCGGTGCGTTGGCTTTGCTCATCGTGCTTCTCGACGTCTTCGTGTTTAATGCAGCCATACGGTCGAATTGGCGGTCGGGCACTGCTGCCAAGTCATACCTAATGGCCCGTCGCTCAGCTTTCCCAGCCAACGACGAGCCTTGTCTTATCTCCGGTCGGTCGGTACTACCGCTGACCGATCAGTTTGGGCCAACGCGTATTCGCTTTGGCGATATAGCGCTCCGGACGCTTTTCCCACTGGCGCTGCACGCTTTTGTCATAGTTGAGATACAGCTGACCGTCACGGATGGTCCAGGCATTCGGGTCAATCTTCACCAGATAGCCTTGAGCAACGCCGTAGGCACAATAGCCGCCATACGCCGGCATATACTTCGCCGGATTGGCTTCGAACTTCGCCTTGTTTTCGGCACTGGCAAAGCGCCAACGGGCCTTTTGGTGAACGACGGTGAACTTGGATTTGCCCTTCTGCGGCCCACCCTGTTCGAAATAGGCCACCGGATCATAGCCTTTGATGGCGATGCCGGGACTGCCGATCGTATTGATCACCGGCTTGCTGCCAGCCGTAGCCGCTGACGGCTTCAGGCTCTCTACCGTCACCAGCGATAGCGCGACCAGCGCCGCGGCGACGGCAAATCCACGCCGAGAGACTGCCATTCAAACCTCCAAAATAGCCGAATAACTCTTTGCTGCTATGTGACGGCTTCGCTCATCACATGCAATCAACATCTCCGCGAGGCCACTTTACAGCGCAAAAGTTGGCGATTTTCAGCTCACGGGCAAGCCGGACGCCACGCGGACCTGGCGCTCATTCGGCGCACCGAAATGCTCAAAGTAGCGCGGATCAATTTTTTCTACCGGCAAAATGATCAGGACGTCCGTCGTTCCGAACTGGCGGTCGATTACGGCGCCGTCACCGATGTAGGCGCCCAGCCTGAGATAGCCCTTGATGAGTGGTGGCATCGCCTTCAAGGCCGCTTTCATGTCGACTTGCTCTTTTGGCAAGCGATTCATGTCGACGTACATGTGCTCATGTGCGCTCACGCACCAATCGTCTGGCGCCAGCCGCTCATGATGCAAGAAACTCAAGGACTGTGCATGTTCATCGGGATCAATGCCTTCAAAACTGGCGCAGCCGATCATCACGTCGACGTCGTGTTCGCGGACGTATGCCCACAGCCCATGCCAAAGCAGTTCGACCGTGCGCCTGTTGCGATAAGGCTTGAGGACACAGGAACGGCCTAACTCCATAAATCGATAGCGTGGCGATTTCGCCGCGATCAGTGGGGCGATGTTGTATTCACTCTGTGTGTAAAAGCCTCGATTGCCGCTCCGCATGTCCTGCCTAAGGACCCGATAAGTACCAACGACTTTGGGTCGCTTGACGATTGCCAGTCCGCGTCCCGACATAGGAGCCGATGTATCGTAGACCAGGAGATGATCACAGAACTTGTCGTAGGTGTCTTGATCGCGCTTGCGCAATTGCGCGCGCAGATTGGGCTTGGCCGACATCTCCTCGTAGAACACTTGATAGCGCAACCTTTGCGCCCGTCGAATATCGGGCCGTGACGCTGCAAGGCGGACTTCGAGCGGTCCGATTTGGCCGTAGGTCTTGGCGGCACGCCGGCGCATGCGAAACGGCATCGTCAAGGTGCGTGCACCCAGTCTCGTGCCAGATTTGAACAGCGACCTGGGTCCCCGCGTCAGCAGCTTGTGCGACACCCAGCGCTTGTCCCTGCGGCCAAATCTTGTTCTCATTCAGCGTTCTCTCCGTGCCCCAAGTGCACAGTAACACGCACAAATCAATATGTCGCTGCACGTTGTAGCAGAACAATTACGTTCCTGGACAAGGAAGAACTAGCTGTTTTCGCCCAACCGGGCATGGGATTGGGCGTTCGACGATGCGGCCTATACCTCGTATGACGGCCGGTCGCTGGTCATCACATGCCGCGAAATGAGCTCGGCAAGTTGCTGATGCTCAAAGGGTTTCGCCAAATAGTCATCCATGCCGGCGGCAAGGCATCTGTCACGGTCTTCGCTGAAGGCATTGGCCGTCACAGCGATGATCTTGGGCTGCACCCAGCGCCGCGATGCATGCTGCCGCCTGATTTCGTCAGTGGCCGCGAAACCGTCAACGTTTGGCATATGGAGATCCATCAGAATCAAATCAAACTGCGGCCGGTCCCCTTCGTGTGTGGAGACGCGTGCGATGGCCTGCGCGCCATCCTCCGCATGGACAACGCTGCATCCCAGTCTGGTGAGCATCGTTTTCGCCAGCAACGCGTTGATGTCGTTGTCCTCGACGAGCAGCACGTTGAGATCTTGTGCCTGCCCGTGAGCCAGGCCAGCAGCGCGCGGCGGCCGTCCGGCCTTTGAGGCCAGGGTCCGCTGATCATCGTCATATCGGCCGGACCAAAGCGCGAACAATGACTTGGGCCGAACCGGTCGCACAATGTGTCGTGTGAAGCCATGAGGTTTGAAAGCCCCAATTTGCGCCCGCTCGATCGACCTAAGCAGCACCGCGCCGACCGCGCGGTCATCACCTCGTTGACGCTTGAGCCACTCCAGCACAGCGCCAACCTGGGCTGGTTCTTCGCATCCATCGACAACGACAATACCGATCTCGGGCGCAAAGCCGGACAAGGCCAGTTGACAGGCAGAAATCTCCGCCGCGTCCGACTCGACAACCGGGATACCGCGATCGCGTAACATCGTGGCCATCGCCCGACGTTCGATCAAACTATCAAACGCCAGCAAGACGCCGCCCGTGATCGCGGCGTCGATTGGCTCGAGCCACGTCTCGGACTCATGACAGCACAGCGGCAGCGTCAGGCGAACACGAAACGTTGCGCCGCGCCCAGGGGACGCCGCGACGGTGATCTCGCCACCCATAGCGCGCGCAAGTCGACGCGCGATGGCGAGACCGAGACCGGTTCCGCCTTCATGCTGCCCGTCGTTCGAGTCAGCCCGCTCAAACTCTCCAAAAATCCGCGCGATGTCAGCGGAGTCCAAGCCAACGCCTGTGTCGACAACAGCCAAATCCAACTCGCACAGGTCATTGTCGCGAATCGACGCCTGCAATTCGATGGCAACACCTCCACGCTCCGTGAACTTGATGGCATTGCCAATCAGATTGAGCAGGATTTGGCGAACTCTGACGTCATCGCCCAACAGCAGCTTTGGCGTGGACGGGCTGATCGACCACGCAATCTCGAGTTCCTTGTCATGCGCGCGGGTGGCCAGCAACTCGACGACATATTGGATCGTATCGGCAATCGAGAACGGCGCCGCATTCAAGACGAGACGACCGGCCTCGATCTTGGAAAAGTCCAGGATCTCATCAATCAGCGACAACAGCGTGCGTGCCGATTTGTCGACGGCTTCGGCATAGGTGCGCTGCTCGGCCGACAAATCCGTATCCAGCAGCAGCCCCCCCATGCCCAGGATGCCGTTCATCGGGGTACGGATTTCATGGCTCATTGATGCCAGAAATCTGGACTTAGCGCGGTTGGCCGCTTCGGCCTGATCGCGCGCTTCGGCCAACTCAACGGCATGTCGTCGTTGCACGGTGATGTCCTGGCCGACCAACTGACTGTCGAACGCGAACCCGCTCGCTCCGGGAATCTGCGCCTCGCGCCAGATAAACCACCGTGGCCCAGCAATCGTTTCAACTTCCGACACGGTTTCGCGCAACTGCCGACCGTCACGACTCCGCGAACTCTTATGAGCGGTATCATCACGGGCACGCACGACGGGACTGAACTGCGAACTCAGTACATCCGCAGGAGCGACACCGAACGTATCGCAGAATGCGCGATTGACGAATGTCACGAGTCCTGTCTCGTCTCGCCTGAGGACAATGCTCTCCTGTGCATCGAGCAACTCGCGCAGGCGTTCGTCGTTGTCCTGCATGCTCCAGCGGGCATCTTCGAGAGCTTCGATTCTGTCATCTATCCCCGTTCCAATCGCCCGCAAATCTAACAGGCGGTCGGGTTGTCCGGCCCTCTCATGGCAAGTCGCGCGACCGCTACCGGCAGCGACCACCAACAGAGCACCCAGGACGACGACAGCACCCGGCCAGGTCAATGGCAGGCCCCCGAACGCCAGCCCGAGTGCGAGCAGGGCCAGCCCCGACCACCTCAAGAGTGAGCGCTGACTTCGGCGCGCGCGCCAACGCGACGCCGCGTCGGCAAGTCCAGAACACCAAAGCTGCAACTGCCGTTGGAGCTTTGCCAGAAATTCGCGAACGGCCACCTGGATGCGCCCAGCAAATCCGGCTCCGACATTCTTGAAGCTATCGGGGTTAATCAATGTCCGAACCGTAATGTATTTTGCGACGCGCGAGGCAGACAGTGCCGCATGGCCGTTGAGATTCAGTTGCCAATGTTCGTGAATGAATCGTTAAAACGTTGATCGAAGAAAAAAACTGATTTCGATAAAATTTTATCTTTTTTGGCAAGACGTTATCAAAACAAATTGCCCTAAATTAAACCGCTGGCAGGATGGGTAAGTTGCCTGGAGTTAAAGATGTCGCAACCGAAGTTTGGACTGGTGCAATATAGCAATGGCTTGCGCCACGTCCTGTCGCACGCGACCTCAGATGGTGCCGCACATGCCGCTCGGTCACAGGTCTTTCGGGCGTCGCTGGTCGAAAACCCATTGCGCGACCAGCACTCGATCGCCAAAGCGATTGAATCGGCCCGATATCGCGAGTCGTGATCCACGCCCCTTCCCTCGCCAACGCACGGCTTAGAAGCGGCTGACGGAATGCGCGCTCGCGGCGTTCGATATGATCACTCGACACAGAACGACCGAGCCGGCGCCGCTCTTCCGTTGCGTGTCACTGCGCGGGTGGTGCATGCGAAGCGCCCTGAGCGCTATCAACCGGCTGGCAAGCACCGGAATTGTGTCGCGTGTTGGAGCCCCTCTCGCTCAAAAAGACCACACGGTCGGATACGTGCCGACGTCTCCCACGAGAAAGTATCGTACCCTTGCACAAGGGACCAGGCTCCTCCAAAAACGAACACGACCGCGTCATCGAGATTGTTCAAGGCGCAATCCCTATCGGCCGTGTTCCATCATACTGCCTTCGATATCAGACGGATTGATCTGGATAGCTGAAGGCGCGATTCTCCAACCAAGTCCCTGCGTGAGATTGAATTGAATCACAATCCAATCTGTCGCACACTCGCAGCATCAAAACCGACATTTGATCGCTATGGAGCACAGCACAAGAACGCCACCAGACGGGAAGACCTGCCCGGCTTGCAGTCAACCGCTGCAAGGCAGAGAGAATTACTGTCCAAATTGTGGCTCCCGGTTAACGAGCGCACGTGAAGATGATAATTTTGGAACTTCATTTAGAAAAATAAATAAAAGAGAATTTGACTCTTATGCAAAAAATGCCGCAGCAGAGAGAAAAGACGTTACCATACTCTTTGCCGATATAGTTGGGTCGCTTGAGATCATTGAGAAACTGGACCCTGAGGATGCTCAGGAAGCACTAAATCCTGCTCTTGAGATAATGGTACAGGCGGTACAACGGCACAACGGCACCGTGGCGAGATTGCTCGGAGATGGGCTAATGGCACTGTTTGGTGCACCCGTTTCATCAGAACATCATGCGGTCAGTGCCTGCATGGCAGCAATCGAAATGAGAGACCTCGTTGCCGCGAGAGAACCACATCCAGTTGGTTCCGCAATCAAACTAAGAATCGGTCTAAATTCCGGTGAAGTCGTCGTGGGCTCGTATGGAGCCGAACAGATTGGCGAGTATAACGTAATAGGAGAACCCGCGCACCTTGCGGCTCGAATAGAGCAGGCTGCTCAACCCGGGTGCATCTATGCAACCTCACAGACCATTCGTCAGGCCGAAAGCCATATACTCTTTTCCTATATCGGTCCTCTAAGGGTAAAAGGTCATAGCACTCTCGTCGAGATTTACGATGTAAATGGTCTCGTTGACAACCCTGATACACTGGCAGCCTCAAAGAAACAAACGCTCTCCCCATTCGTTGGGCGAGACGATGAATTGCGCACGATGCTCGGCGCAATGAAACATGTTCGTAATAACGTTATTCAATTCGTGTCTCTCTATGGTGAACCCGGCATCGGAAAGTCGCGACTTATCCATGAATTCGCGACTCATCCTGATGTCGATGATTGCTTAATTCTCAAATGTTCGGGAAATACATACACCCGCAATACACCGTACTTTGGAATATCCACGCTTATTCGGGAGCATTTTCTTATCCGGCCGGACGACACGGCTCAGGCAGCTCGGGAGAAGATCGAAGGGCGCCTGGATCAGCTGCCACTTGAGCGCAATTCCATTGCGCGTCCCCTCCTTCATCTGATTGGCAAGCTCAGCTCAGACGACGAATTCCACGATTTGGATTCTGAGACGCAGGTTCGACGGGTCAAAGATGCTATCGTTAAAGTTTTAAAATCTGAATGTAGTTCGACTCCGACTATCCTGATCGTCGAAGATGCCCATTGGATGGACACATCGACAATAGATTTCATTGCCTATTTGGTGAGGCACGTTAAATCAATTTCCCTTATGATTGTTTTGAGTTGTCGGCCGGATACTGGCATCGAGATTTCTGGGCAAGAACAAGAATTGCGCCTGTTAGTCCAGCCTCTTGACCGGAGCAGCGTTTCGTCGCTTGCGGAGTCGCTTGTTGTGCCAAGTCAAAGCTCTGTTCGCGTAAAAGATCTGTTGGTAGAGCGGTGCGGTGGGAATCCGTTATTTCTGGAGGAATTGGCTCACGCTGCCAACGATGGCGATCTACTCAGACAATCTTGGACGTCCCATTGCAGTGTGGATTATGAATTTGATGTGAAGACCCCTTCAACGATCAGGGCAATCCTCGCATCACGCATCGATGCGTTGTCAGCATCTTGCAAGGCGTTACTGCAAGAGGCTTCCGTGATTGGCGTTGATGGTTCGGTTGAACTTCTGATGAACGTTTGCTCCACGAATAAAGTGGCGTTTAGTAGCGACTTTGCTTTGCTTCAAATGGGCGATTTCATTAGGTTCGAAAACCGCCAAGGAAACCGATGGTTCAGCTTCAAGCACGCGTTGACTCATGACGTGGCCTATGCCGGCCTGTTATTGAGATTGCGAAAGAAGATTCATGCCAAAGTGGTTGAGGGCATGGAGCGTCTTTATAAAAACAGATTAGCCGAGCATGCGGAAGGTTTGGCCAATCACGCACTTCGTGCCGAACATTGGGCAAAGGCTGTCGAATATTTCGCCAATGCCGGCGAAGCGGCAATGGGTCGGCAGGCTTTTCGAGAGGCGGCCCAGCTTTACGAGCGAGCGCTCGGGTCGGTTTCACAATTCTCGCATGATGCGTCCAGTATTGAGTTGGCCATCGACCTTCGCTTTTATATTCGGAACTCGCTTCAGCCCGTGGGCGATCGGGGACGAATTTTTGCTGTCCTGAATGAAGCGGAGCGATTGACAGAAGAAATTGGTGACCTGAAGCGTAGCGGATGGGTGCAATCCTATCTTGCAGACCACTACTGGATTGTTGGAAAGTACGATAGGTCAATTGTGGCCGGCGAGCGAGCGCTTGCAATCGCAAATTCGAGTTCTGACGTTCGGCTCAGCGTGGTCACAAACTTGCCTCTAGGCCTTGCCTATCACACGATCGGGGATTACCGGCAGGCGATCGTGCACTTCCAACGGAATGTCGATGTGCTTGCCGATGGGCATGCTTTGGACCGATTGAATCTGTTTGTTTTGCCTTTGCCATTTTCACAGAGCTTTATAGCGTGGAGCTTGGCAGAGCGCGGTGAGTTTGAGAGGGGCGTTCGGGTTGGGACCAATGCTCTCAAATTGGCAGCGGCCGCTCAACATCCGTTCAGCCTTGGCTACGCCCATTTGGGCCTCGGTGTGCTTCACCTTCGAAGGGGGTTCATAGTTGAAGCTGTCGCCGAATTTCAATCCGCAGTCAGTGACCGGGCATTTGCAGACAGCCCGGTCGGTTTCTCGTATGTGGCCGTACATTTGGGTTTTGCCCACATACTGGCAGGCCGGACGGATGAGGGAATCAAGCTACTGGAACGAACGGTCGAGCTGGCGGAGGAGAAGGGGTTTGTCGCGCGCCACTCTTTGCGGCTCGCGTATTTGAGTGAGGGGTATTTGTCGGCTGACAGAATAGGAGAAGCTCGGCGGGTTGGACGGCGTGCCTTGGCGCTCGCCCGAAAACATGGTGAGAGGGCGAACGAGGCGTTTGCTCTTAGGTCTCTTGGGAGAACGTTATTGCGCTCGGGCAAATCTTCTGAGGCTGGAGACTTGTTCCTGTCCGCAGTGACAATTGCCGAAGATCTGGGATTGATCCCGATACTGGCAAACTGCCTAAGAGATCTATCGGAGGTATATGGTTTTTTGGGTGATGATAACAGATCCCAATCCTGCATCGACCAGTGCGGTAAACTGTTGGTCAAAAATGATTTTCGCCTATTTGGTCCTACAATTTCGCCGAACGCAGGCTCCATTTCTTAATCACTTCAAATACGGGATGATCTGGTAGTTTTAATATCTGATCATGCGGTGAAATGACCTGCGGATCGAAAGAAATGGCAGATTTGTACATTAACGCCGCCTCGGCCAATTTGCCACGCTGCTGCAAGCAAACTCCCGCCATGTGTCGAGAGATCGCGCTCGCGGGCGGGCCGACTAATGCGGCAGTGCAGTATGCTTCCGTTGCCTGATCGAGTTCACCTCGCCTCATTAGAACTTGCCCCAGCTCTAACCAACCTCTCGCTTCAAATGGATCGATAACTGTGACTTTCTGCGACCGTTCCAGTGCAGCATCAAGATCACCAAGCCATAAAGCTTCTTTTGTCCGGCTTTCGAGTAATGGATGTAAGTTTTCCAAGCGTAGAATATTCTGAGCTGCGCTTTCCGAATTAATCTTTTCAGCAAGTTGTTCCGCAAGTTCCATAAGTCGTGCGACTTCGCATTTATTTCCAGCAATCTGGGGAATGAAGGCAGCGGCACGGTAAAACCGACTTTCAGCAAGCATCAGGTCGAAGGCCGAACACGCGTTGCGCATCGTCTCGACGAACGCCGCGGCACGCTCCCGCCACTCGACAAGTTCTGTTTCGCTTCCTTTGTTCTTTGCTAGATGGGTGAAAATCTTAATACTTGCGTCAAATCCAACTGTCGGGTGAACTTTTTTGGAATTGGCGATCTGGACGAAGGCATCTAGGTCCGCTCCCCCGTAATCCGAAACCCGATTAGGCATCGACAATACATAGCTTGACGAAGCGCGAAGGTAAGCAAGCCTCGCTGACGATTGATCGCTTAAGTCGTCAATACCATCAAGTGGCGGAACCAGCTCTTCAATGAGTTTGTAAAAGCACACGGCATGCAGAAGCAAAGCTAGGCGACACCGAGTCCTCTTTGACAAGCTTCTCCAATCAGCAAGAGCATTGCAGAGTGTGGTCCAGCGCGGCGACCGCAGGTCATTCGGCAAGGCACGCGGATCGTCGACGATGTGTTTGTTGTAACCAATCTCCAAAAGCACCTGCGACCGAAACACTCGGGGTAGGGTTCGTTGCAAGACAAACTGAGGTTGCTCAGGATCGATAAACGCATTCCAATAGTATTCTACGCCTTGAGCGAATAGCGGGCCGCGGAAACAGGGATTCAGGTCAATGAATGGACGGAGGATCCATTTGATCATGTTTCACCACGGATTAGACCACTCGCCTGCTATGCCACAAATATCCGTTTGTAGCTGATGATATCGATCAGAGTTGGCATTTATCCAAATAACGCAACGACAGCTTGAGCCGCTGGGGATCTGTACTGCGACCCGGCAGGCGTATAGGTCCACTTTTCATAGTCGACTTTTAGGGCTTCGAAGGCATTGGCGTAATTGGGAAGGCCGCCGTTATTTCTTAGTTCTTCGATTCCGCTTTCAAGTATCTGCCACATTAATCCAACCGGGGCGCACGAATATATTGTTCCTCTGACTTCTTTCTTGTATTGATCGTCACCTTGCTCAAGCAGTGGCAGGATGATATTGGCGAAGCCCTCCCAAATACCGACAACAAGTCGAAATTGCGCGGCTTCGGTCGTTGTTCCGTCTTGCGGCGCCCATCTCGCAACGTCTTGTGGGCGGGCCTGTATTTTTCGAATCGCAGATTGGTATTCCGCACCAGAAC
>JBPCWB010000271.1:0-4560 GCA_051009955.1 Hyphomicrobiaceae bacterium
GCGCCGGCCGGATGCGCCATCAAGGGCAACATCTCGCGGGCCGGGCGTCTCTATCATGTCCCATGGAGTCCCTGGTACGCGCGGACGCGTATCGATCCGGCGCGCGGCGAACGCTGGTTCTGCAATGAACGCGAAGCGCTCGATGCGGGCTGGCAGCCGGCTCGACCGCAAAGTTGAGCCACGAGAGTTCAATTGTTTTAGCTTGATCGCGGCCCGTACTTGACCGAGCAGCCGTAGGCCCGCGTTACCGTCGTCTTGACGGGTTTGCCGGACTTGAGTGCGGCCAGAGCGTCCGACACGTAGTTGCGTGCGCCTTTGACATCTGCCGGATTGGCACTGGGGCGACTGTCGATCGCGCCCATGTAGGCGGTTTTGCCGGCGGCATCGATCACGAACATATGGGGTGTCGTGCGTGCGCTGTAGAGACGCCCAATTGTGCCCTTGGGATCAAGAATGACAGCGCCTGGATTTGCCTTTCGGCGCTTGGTCAACTTGTTGGCTTGGGCGGCCGTCACGTAGCCTTGCCGGCCTGGCGCCGAAGAAACGATCGAGATCCAGACGACACCGTCGGCCGCGGCCGCCTTCTGCAACTTCTGCATGTTGCCCGAGCGATAGTGCTTCACGGAGTAAGGGCAGAGGTGATTGGTCCATTCCAGGACAACAGTTTTGCCTTTGAGCGATGACAAGGATTGCGTCGTGCCGTTGGTGTCGACCGCTGAAAAATCAGGTGCGATGGTACCCGGTTTGACGTCGGCGGTGACCACCGTGGCACCAGCGATGCTTAGGACGGCGGCCAAGGCCGCGATGGGTGCAACGCGGCTGCGAGCGGTCGTGTGATGTCGAGATGCCATGTCAGCCCTCCAATGGATTGGAACAGCTGAACTGTTCGGCAACAAAGTGGCCGCTTAGGGGCAAGCAGCCTGACCATCAAACAACGCGATCCAGCGAGTGTCAGCTTGCGACCTTGACCCGCTGTGGGACCATCCGCACGCTGCTGAGCGCCTGTTGCTCGCCCGAGTTGCCAGCCTCGTGGTACTCGGCGTCTTCATTGACGTTCCAGATGTCATACACCAAGTCGCCCGCTACGATGTTCTTGACCGTCAGCATCGCGGTCATCATCGCGTGGTCCTGATTGTTGTACTTGTGCATGCCGTTACGGCCGACGAGATGCAGCGTCGGGTAGCGGGCTGCAAGATCGGCACGAATGGCTTCGACGTTGTCTTTGTATCCGTCGTCGTAAACCGGATAGGCCTTTTTCTGGCGGACCACACAGCCGTCGACAATGTCTTCGTCGGCGGCAAGGCCGATGATGGCCAGTTCCTTGGTCGCAAGAGCGATCAGCTCATCGTCACTCGACGTCCACAGGCCGTCGCCTTCGAAGCAGAAATACTCAAGGCCGAGGCACGACTGGTTCTGGTTCGGAACCATTTCGGGTGACCAAGATCGGAAGTTCTGGATGCGACCCACTTTGACGCTCGGTTCGTGAATGTAGATCCAGTTGTCCGGAAAGAGATCCGGCTTTTCGACGACCAGGGCAACGGTCAGGAAATCGCGGTAGCGCAGTTTGCGAGTTGCCGATCGTGCGGTATCCGAGACATCGAGCGAAGCAACGAGTTCGGTGATCGGTGCGGATGATAGGGCGTGCTTGGCCTGATATTGGGCAAGGTCGCCATCAGCGGTTCTGGCCGTGATCGTCCAGAGCTTCGCGTCGTCGTCCCAGGTCATGCTGTCCAGTGTTTGGCCCATGTGGATGTCGCCACCCTGGGCGCGGGTCTTGGCGGCCGCCGCGTCCCACATCATGCCGGGTCCCTGGCGCGGATAGCGGAAGGAATCGATCAAAGTCTTGATGACTTCGCCGTTCTTGCTTGCTTTTCCGGCATTCGGAGCAATTGAGTTTCGAAGAGCGTTGGACATCGCCGAGTACAAGTCCAGACCCTTGATCCGTTGAGCGGCCCAGTCGGCGGAGATTTCATCGCAGGACATTCCCCAGACCTTTTCGGTGTAGGTCTTGAAGAAGATCGCGAACAGGCGTTCGCCGAATTGGTTCGCCACCCACTCATGAAAATTCTCGGGTTTTTCATGCGGGAAGGCGCGCTTGTACATGTAAGACAGCACGCACATGGCGCTTTCCACCGGGCCAAGATTGTTGAATGCTTCGAAGGCCTTGAGTGGATAGGAGAAGTAGCGGCCATTGTAGTAGATGCGGCTGAGACGTGGCCGGTCGATAAAATCCTGTGGCAGGATTTCATTCCAGAGGTCGACGACCTCCTGAGATTTGGAAAAGAACCGATGGCCGCCGATGTCGAACTTGAAGTCCTTGTAGTTGGCCGTGCGCGAAATGCCGCCGACGTAGGTTGGGTCGGCTTCGATGACCGTGGTCGATATGCCTTCCTTCGTAAGCAGATACGATGCGGTCAAGCCTGCAGGGCCGGCGCCGATGATGAATACGTCCGAGGCGGTCATGAATTCTTTACCCTAAATCCGCTGGCTCCCCGGCGTGTGCCGCACGGGGCCTGTTACTCCAGTTTCAAGGGATAGGCAGGAATGGTTGAGAAAGTGCTTTCACGACCGATTTATCTCGAAATCGGACGGGATTTGGCGGCGCGTTAAGAATTCGATCTTTACCGGATCTCAAAAGTTAACGGCTAGATTTTCTTGGTGATTCGTTTGCTCGGTGTTTGCCGGATCGGTCCATGAGCGGCGCCTTGTCCGGTGTTCTCGGGTGCTGCCGTGGTTGTCGTTCCGTCAATCAGCCAGCAGGCTCGTGCGGCGACATGTGCCGGCAACTCAGGTGAGAAGACCCCATTGCAATGACGTTGAGACCGGCAGCGGACCAGGTGCGACAACGGGTGGTCTCCGCCATTGGCGACAGGGGGTCCGCCGGGCGCTCTCCATTGGTAATTGCCGACCTGCTCGCGTCTCGCCTGTTGTGGTGCCTGGTCGCTCTGGCATTTGTCGCTTTTCGTGGCATCGCCCAGCGAAGTGACAAGCTCGTTGCAGGTGTCGGTGACACCGATGACGCGATGCGCCTCGTTCAGGTGCGCGAATTCGTGACCCATGGCGATTGGTTCAATCTACAAATTTCTCAGATGGGGGCGCCAGAGGTCCTCTTTTCACACTGGTCGCGACTGTTGGACGTTCCGTTGGCCATCCTTGTGTCGCTCTTTGGGCTCGTCTTTTCGCCCGACACGGCGGAATTGTTGATGCGAACGGTGTGGCCGCTGTTATTGCTGGCGGCGCTGTCGGGACTTGTCGTGCGCGAGGTCGAGCGGCAAGGTGGCGCGTGGGCGACAGGTGTCGTTCTGTTTCTTATCATTTCCTGCGCGGCTGCCACGGTGCAGTTCTCACCGGGCCGGATTGATCATCATAACCTGCAGAACCTGTGTGCCGTTGGCGGTATTCTTTTATTGTTGCGCAGCCTGACCGAGCCACGCATCGGATGGTGGGCCGGTGCTCTGCTGGGTCTCGGGCTCGGCGTTGGGCTCGAAGCCTTGCCACTGATCGCCGTTGCGGTTGGTTCGGCAGCGCTCGTCGCTGCATTTGATACGCGCCTGAAAGAAGGCGTTTGGCGATGCTGCCTCGCCATGGCGGGTGCGGTGGCACTCTGTTTCGTTGTCACGACGCCGGCCGCGCGCTGGTTTGATGTCGTCTGCGATGCCAACGCCATGAACCTGGTCGCGTTGGTTGGCATCGGCGCCATCGCTATGACCCTCATGATGCGCTTGGCGCCCAGGTCCTCCGCATTGACATGGATCGGCGGCCTTGCGTTCGGAGGAGGTCTTGGGATCGCCGTCTATGTTGGTCTCGAACCCGCGTGTACCGCAGGGCCGTTTGGCCTCGTCGATCCGGCAATCAAACCGATCTGGCTCGACAACGTTGTTGAAGTACGCTCGATCCTGGACTTCGCCGAGACCAGCCCAGCGGGTGCAATGAGCGTCCTCGCCGTCGTCGGGCTCGGTGTCTGCGCGCGCTACAGTTTTCTGTGGGAGCGACGCGACAGTCCTGCGGTTGTCGCATTCGTCATCACGCTGGCGGCGGCGCTCTATAGCTGCATATATCTCAAGCTGATGCCTTATGCGGTCTGGTTGGCGATGGTGCCCACGGCCGTGTGGATTGCGCGATTGACGTCGATCGGTAATGTGCCGGCATATACCGTGATAATTGCCGCAGCGATCTTCGCCAGCCAGACAGTATTGATCTTGATCTTCACGGTCGGGTTGGGAACGTTGTTCGACGTGGCGCAGCGACCGAAGAACACGGCTCTGGCCGATGCGCAGATGTGTCAGCCGCAAGCGCTGTATCAGAATATCGCGCGCCTGCCGGCTGGGCTTGTCGCGTCACATGTCAACACAGGTCCGTTCATTGTTCGCAATACTCCCCATCGGGCGGTTGCCGGCCCCTACCACCGACTCGACAAATCCATTCTGGCGACACACCAACTGTTGGCGTCCGCGCCCACGGAATCGAGGAAGGTTTTTGAGCGCCTCGGTGTGGACTACCTGCTGCTTTGCAGCAGCGATTCGAAAAGACTGTCGATTGCGAACAAAGATGCGCTGATCA
>JBPCWB010000272.1:0-3708 GCA_051009955.1 Hyphomicrobiaceae bacterium
CTCCGCGTCTATGGCGTCCAGCTTCTCGATTCGAAGCCGACCCTGCAATCCGGCGAGGCCTGGGAAGTCTGGCTCGTCAAGGCCGAGTCTTTGCTAACACAGATCGATGCCGGCTTCGCCACGGATACACTGCCGGAACCGCTCGCCGCCATAAAAGCCGGGCTCGCGGCGCAGGCTGCATCGCCGCCAGCGCAATCCGAAGCAGGGTAATGTTGACAAACGCCGCTCTCAATCGCCGCCCGACCGTTTGGC
This sequence comes from Hyphomicrobiaceae bacterium, assembly GCA_051009955.1. Taxonomy (GTDB): domain Bacteria; phylum Pseudomonadota; class Alphaproteobacteria; order Rhizobiales; family Hyphomicrobiaceae; genus Tectiglobus. The sequence goes on from JBPCWB010000272.1 coordinate 253, forward strand.
CTGTGCCTTTTACACTTGTCAGACGCGATGATCCTGGCGCGAAAGCGCAAGGGTGCGTCATCGCACGATCGGATCTCGACGAAGTCGCCAATCGACTTGGCCCGCGCGCCCAACGCTACACCGTGCTGCGCCTATCGTTCAGCCAGGCACACGCCATCTTCTGGAGCACGGAGTCCTGCGACCTTCCTTGGCTTCCGGTTCCCGTCATGTATCTGAGGCCTCCAACGAACCGGGTCTTTGCGCCAATCGGTTGGACACATGAGATTCCAGACAACATCTTTCAATCCGTCCTGGAACAGCTGCCGCTGAATTCCGAACGAGGGACACCAGTGGTGCTCCTACCGCGAAATGTTGAAGCACCAATGAGCCCGCCATGTATGATTGAGCTCAGCGGCAGCATGAGCGTGGCAGCCGTCGACTGGGCCTTGCTGTCGCGAGGCACGCAATGACAGCCGCAGCCGTCAGCTCAGGTCGGCGCAAGGCAGGAGATGAGCCTATTCCGGCCGGCTTGCCGCCAGCACTGACGCCGTGGGCAGACGCCTTTGCGGGTATGCCGGAAGCCCATCTGCTTGTGATCGGACAGCTGATTGCCGCCATTTCACCGCTCATCGAAAGCCATGAAAACGCGCTGCGTTCGGGCCTCGCCGAACTCGACGCGTTCGACGATATTGCCGCAGCAGGTCCACTTGATCGGCTCATGACTTCCGAGCTTATGTGGCTCAAGCTGATGCGGGGCGAATTCGCACGCCGCGTGGCAGAAGGCGAAGCTTTACGCCGGCGTCCCGTCTACCGGGATCGGGCGGACGATCAAGCCGTCGTCGTTCTGATCGACAACGGTCCTTTGATGTTGGGCCGCCGACGCCTTATTGCCCTGGCAGCCCTGCTCACGCTCGGCGCCTCGGCATTGCGGCGGGGAGATCGATTTCTATGGGCGGCTACAGGCCATGTCGGCCCGGCATGGCAGGAGGGCCTCAGCCGCCGAGCGCTTTCGCGATTTATCAATCAGACCGGAGCGGATGGGCTCGATGCCACAACGGTCGACACGCTGATGCGGACCGCGCCGATCGAGGCGGCAGATGACCGCGCGATCGTCTGGACGATTGCGCCCAAACACACTGTATTCGGGGACTGGTTGCCGCGCTACCGCTTTGAAGTCGACGAACTTTGGCCCGCGCCATCATCGCCTGGCGCCGCGCATGAGAGGGCCTATCGCGCCGACGTCGCTGTTATTTCCGAGTTGGGTGTCAGGCGCTCGGCAGGCTTTGCGTTCCCCGATGAGCAATCCTGTGCCGATACGCTGAGGGCTCCGTTCCGAGCCAAGAATCAATTCGGCGCTCATTCCGACAGCACCAATTGGGCGCCGGCCTGGATCTCGCGCGAAGCCGATGACGGTGCGGCCATTCTGCGCGACGCCAATGGCATTGCGCTGTACCGCCGACACTTCGCACCATTGCGCGTCGACTTCGATGATGACGTCACATTGCTCGGAGCACGTTGGCCAGGCAACGGTCCCTGTGCGCTCGTGCTGAGACAGCATGACGAAGTCCATGCCATACGGTTCAATGACACAGGCCACATTTTCGAGCGCGGTTCGACAACGTTGGCCGCGGACCATCCGCTTGTCGCTGACGATCACGGACCGGCAGCCATGCCGCCACTCCTGCGGCTCGGACGTAAAGCCGCCTTCACCATCGCCGCACCCAACGGGCAGCTCTTTGCCCTTTCGTTTCTGAGCGACGCCGTCCATAGCGCGCTGTCGGTCGCACTGGCTGAGCAAACCAAGGATCTGCGGCTGCTTGCGCGCTCACGCACATGGCTTCTGTGTGACACAGAGCGTGGCGGACAACGCGCCTTCATTCTCGTTCACTCGCGCACCGGCCGTCGCATGTTCCTACGCCGTGACCCCGCGCTCGCGCAAAGCCGCCGCTTCGCCCACTGCGAGGTGATCGGCGAGACCGGAGGCTTGCTGGCTCATATTGATGGTGAATGGCGGTGGATCGCACCGGCGTGGTGGAATCAGGCCGAGCAGACCACCACACCGCCAGTTCCTGGCGACGCCATCCTGCTGCGGGTCGACCCAATCGAGCACACGCGCAATGCCGTGCTGACATCACATTCTAGTTCGCAACCCGTTGGCCAGCGCCGATGGAATGCCTGGTTCTGGTCACCGGGTCACGGCTTGGAGGAATGGTCTTTTGCCGGCGGCACCTGGACCCAGTTCCAGCGCCCGGCACCGACGATCGACGGCCAGGTCACAGCTATGGTTATGATCGGCAAGGATGTCCTGGCCCGCGTCGTCGACGATGATGACATGGCTCGACTCCTCGAATTCCGGCTTGGATCAGCCGCTCAGCCGAAAACTCAGGACGGGCCGCGCTGGTGGGAGAATGCCACGTGCGTCAACTATTGAAATCTGCACCGCTTGACTTCGCGCGCGACCCCTTAATGCAGTTGGTGCGCGAGGACTGGATCTGGCACGGCGAGCAACTCCTCGACGGACTCTACTGTGCGCGCGATGACAGCCTTGTGCCGGACTGGCGGGCCGCGCTGGCGCCACACGTGCAGCACGCCGACGCGATCCTCGAATCCGACGCCGCCGCGATCGTTCTCTTTGACGGCCCGCAAAAAGTGGATTGCGATGTTCTCGGTCAAGCGCTGCCGCTGCGCATTCAGCACGGGGCGCTAAGCAGTTTCCCATTCAAACCACCCAACGATTCCCGTCTCGCCAATGCGGTCAATGACTCAGTTCTGATCATGCAATTCGGCAAAGTCGAAAGAACCATGCTCGGTGCATTCCAAAACACCAAACCGGGCGATTGGTTCGACACGTCGGACATGACCATTGAACAGGGCATTGCGCCTCCAAGACGCCCTGGCATGCCAGACGTCGCCACGCTCAAAACGACCGGCCAGAAACTGTTTGAGGGCGCCTACCCTGACGCCGGATTGCGCAAGGTCCGCGATGCTGTCGGACAGGTACCAACACGGACGAACTGGATCGATATGATCGGTCCGATCGGTCGGGCCACGGTTTTCGCCCTACTCGCGATCATCCTTGTCGTAATGGTCGCTCAGTCCGGCATGTCCGCAGCCGGCCTCACATACGCCGTTGTTGGTATAATTGCCGCCTCGATCGGTTTTGGATTGGTCCGGTTGCTGGCGGCAAAGCGAGGGGCGAGACCGGCTCCAACAAAACCGAGACGTCGTCAGGCGCCCGCGACACGACGGCCAGCGGACGGACTCATAACGACCATCGCGTTCGTCGCGGTGATCGCCTTTGTCATGGTCAGCGCCTTCACGGATTCGACCGGCAATCTCTGGAGTGCGCTCGCTTCGATCCTTATCGCCGGGGCGGTCTTGGGACTCCTGTCGTGGGTCGGCGCGCGCCTCGGCCTTGGGGGGACTGGCTCAGGCGCAGAACACGAAGCTGCCGAGGCGGCCCAATCCGATCCCCTC
>JBPCWB010000273.1:0-3603 GCA_051009955.1 Hyphomicrobiaceae bacterium
TCATGGCCCAGGCGATGCGGGCACTCTTGTTGGCAAGGGCGACAGCAGCGATCTTCGTCGATCGCCGCTCCATGAGCGGGACCAACCACGGGTGCTTTGTATAGCCCAACTTCTTGGCCCGTTTGATGACGGACAAGGCGCCAACGACGAGCAGCTGGCGCAGGTATCGATTGCCAGCCTTGGAGATGTTGCCAAGCCGCTCCTTGCCGCCGGTCGAGTTCTGCTTCGGCACCAGTCCGATCCAGGCGCTCAAATCTCGGCCTGAACGGAAGGCATGTGGGTCGGGGATGCTGGCAACAAGGGCTGTGGCGATCAGTGGGCCGACACCGGGGATGGCTTCAAGGCGCTTGGAGATCGGACTGGATCTGTGAAAGCGGAGAATGCGCCGGTCTGCCCCCAGGATCTGGCGCTTCACCAGCCGAAGCTGTGCCGCAAGCGCCATGAGGCACTCACGTGCCGCCGGCGGCACGCGTTCATCCTCGCCCTTGGCGATGAGCTCCAGCAGAACCTCAACGCCATTGCGACCAATGCCCGCGACGATGCCGAACTCGGCCAGGTGGGCGCGGATCGCGTTGATCAGCGTCGTGCGCTGGCGAACGAACAAGCGCCGCGTCCGGTGTAACATCAACACCGATTGCTGCTCAGGCGTCTTGATCGGCACAAACCGCATGGTTGGCCGCTGAACCGCTTCGCAGATCGCTTCAGCGTCAGCCGCATCGTTCTTGTTGCGCTTCACGTAAGGCTTCACATACCGCGGCGGCATCAATCTCACATCATGGCCCAGCTTCTCAAGCTCTCGAGCCCAGTGGTGAGACGTCGCGCACGCCTCTATGCCGACAAGGCACGCAGACAGCTTGCCAAAGAATGTCAAGACCTGCCGGCGCTTCAACCGCCGGCGAACGACAACATTGCCCTCACCGTCAATGCCGTGGACCTGAAAGACGTTCTTCGCGATATCCAAACCAATCGTGCTAATCTGTTCCATGGATGGCTCCTCTCTAGCGGTTTAACAGACACCGCTAATGGGATGTCCCGGCCGTGCTCCTGCCCCCGCTCGCTAGCATGCTGCGGGGGTGCAACAGAGCAAGGAGTACGGACCATGCCCCGCAAGAACACGACAGAACCGGTCGCCACCATTGGCATCGACATCGGCAAGAACACCTTTCACCTGATCGGTCTCGACAAGCAGGGAGCGATTGTGATGCAGACGAAGTTGTCACGCAGCCAGCTTGGACGCCGTCTTGCAAACGTTCCGTGTTGTCTAATCGGGATGGAGGCGTGTTCGGGCGCGCATCATATCGGACGGATGCTGGAAGAGCTTGACCACGATGTGCGCCTTATCCCCGCGCAGTACGTCAAGCCGTACCTCAAAGGTCACAAGAATGACTATCGTGATGCCGAGGCGATTGCCGAAGCGGTGCAGCGACCGACCATGCGGTTTGTGCGCATCAAGACGCCGGAACAGATGGATCTCTTGGCCCTGCACCGGGTGCGCTCGCGGCTGGTCGGCCAGCGCACTGGGGTAATCAACCAGATACGCGGCTTTCTCATTGAACGTGGGATTGCTGTTGCCAAGGGGCCGCGCTCCCTGCGCAAGGTGCTGCCCGATATCCTCGCCTCTTGCGACGATGTTCTCTCGCCGATGATTGTCAGGCTTATCGAGGAGTTGTGTGAAGACTGGCGCCGACTGGATATCTGGATCGACGATCTCACCGATGAGATCGAACTGCTGGCCAATGAAGATACATGTTGTCAGCGCCTCATGACGGTTCCAGGAATCGGGCCGACCATATCCAACGCCATCGTCGCGGCTGTCGGTGATGCCTCGGGCTTTGCCAGTGGTCGTGATCTGAGTGCCTGGCTGGGGCTGGTGCCGAAGCAGATGTCGACCGGAGATCGGACCATCCTCGGGCGCATCTCCAAGCGCGGCAACCGGTATATCCGCACGCTGCTGGTGCAGGCGGCTCACATCATTCTTGTCAGGCGGCCGCGATCTGCCGGATCAGGCCTTTGGGAGTGGATCGAAGCGGCCTCGAAGCAACTGCACCGCAACACGCTGGTGATCGCTCTTGCCAACAAACTGGCGCGCATCTCCTGGGCCGTGTTGGCGCGCGGTGCGGACTATCAGCCCAAGGGGCTTGGGCACGTCTGAAGCCTACATCGACATGAGGAGCAAAAAGCCGCGAACATAAACCGCTTTCCCACCGAGGTCTGCGAGATGAGCTGAAGGAAGATGGACGAACGGTCTGCCCGTCGTGTCCGAGAGGCTGGGTGCCAAATTGGCCCACAGAGGTCGATCCGCTAAGAAGCCCGTGACACGCGCGGATACCCATGATGGCCCGGAGCACAACTGCTCCACACAGAGGCCGTATACATTACTGCAGCAACTCAGTTCGACGCTTCCGACAAATCATCTTGCGACGCACGACCGGGACATACATGTTGGCACATCGCGATGCCAGTGGAGGAGCCGTCCAAACTGACCTGCCACCCAAGAACTGGCCCACTTCAATGCGGGAAGCTCACAGACTCTCAACCAAAGCGCTTAAGCGGATTGGCGCATCCAAATCAATGATGTTCGGTAGAGGTGGTTGAGAGCCCCCGCAACCAAATTTTCTCTATCAATTTAATAACATGGCCACTCTTGAGTGGTCATTTCTATGCGGTCATAGTGTTTGCTTGCTCGACGCGTCGAATTCGCAGCAGTTTCATATATTTCGACCGATTCCGGCCGATTGTCCCATCCGTCCCCACATTGGTTTGGAAAGGCCGTTGTGGCACTTCCGACCTAGGGTCTGTGGACAATTAGGATTCCCAAATCGCCGCTGATGTGATTCAAGCTTCCTTTTGAGGAGGTTTTTATGCGCACTGAACGGTTTGTCCTTTCGGACCGGACGTGGTGTTTGATTGAACCCTTGTTGCCGGGCAAGGCGAGCGACTGCGGCGTGACGGCAAAGGATAATCGGCTTTTTCTGGAGGCGGTTTTATGGCGCGTGCGGGTTGGTGCGCCGTGGCGTGATCTTCCCCCTGGCTTTGGCGATTGGAACAGTATCTTCAGGCGGTTTCGCCGCTGGGCCCAGCGCGGTGTGTTTCATAGTATTTTTGAGGCCCTGTCTGGCGATCCGGACTTTGAGTATGTGCTTGTTGATGGCACGATTGTCAGCGTGCATCAAAAGGCAAGCGGCGCAAAAGGGGGGCTCTCAATCAAGCCATCGGGCGATCGAAAGGCGGATTGACGACCAAGGTTCTGGCTCTGGTGGACGCCCTTGGCAATCTGGTCCGCTTTCGCTTGCTGCCCGGTCAGCGTAGCGAAATCGTCGGTGTGCCGTCGTTGATTGAGGACCTGACCTTTGACGCTTTTCTCGGCGATAAAGCCTTTGACGCCGATCACCTGCGCTGCGCCTTGCATGAGCGCGGCGCACAAGCCGTCATTCCCGCCAAGCGAAACCGCAAAATGAACATTCCCCACGACGAGGAAATCTATAAGTGGCGGCATCTCATCGAGAATTATTTCAGCAAAATCAAAGAGTTCAGAGGCGTCAACACCCGCTATGACAAAACCGATACCAGCTACCAAGCAACTTGGTGCATCGCCGCTACAGT
>JBPCWB010000274.1:0-2893 GCA_051009955.1 Hyphomicrobiaceae bacterium
AGTTTACGGTAACAAAGCCTTCTGAGAAGGGTGGTTTACTGTTCTTTTACTATATCTATTAGCGTAACATTTAATAAACTCACTCTACATTGCATCCAACCCTGATGCAGGGAGCCAAAAAAATTACGGCAAGCGTCAAGAGAGTAGAGGCAGTAAAATGAGTGTCGCAGTTGACTTCGCGCCGCACGGCGCCAAAGCGGAAGAAGACACGTTCCGCGGCGAATACGAACAGGCATTGCGCCTGATTGAACGTCTTCACCGACTCCTGCTCGATGTCATCAAAAACGAGTTCGACCGGGTTGGCGGTGCCGATTTGAACAGCGTTCAAGCTTTGCTGTTATACAACATCGGCGACAGCGAACTAACCGCAGGTGAGCTCAAATCCCGTGGCTACTACCTGGGCTCGAACGTGTCGTACAACCTCAAGAAGTTGGTCGACATGGGCTACATCCACTACAAGCGCTCGGAGACGGATCGCCGATCGGTTCGCGTGAGCTTGACGGACAAGGGCAAGCAAGCTTGTGATGTCGTCCACCAGCTCTATGAGCGTCAACTCGGTTCCGTCGAGACCGTCGGCGAGGTGTGTGAAACGGATGTCCGCACGCTGAATCGCGCGCTGATGCGGCTTGAGCGATTCTGGACCGACCAGATCCGCTACCGCCTGTAAAGCGCCACGAACCGTCAGTGCTGCTTGAGCCGCCCGGTCCGACTGGACCGGGCGGTTCCGGTTTCGCGGCCGGAACCAATCGCCGCGAAAGACATACACAGGTGGATAAGTGCGTTGGTCCAGCAACTTGCGAAGGCAATACAGCGAGCCTTGTTGCGCACCCGCACCAATTTCATCACGATTGCGGGATCACCCATTGTTCCGACTTTATTTTGCCGCCGAATTGCCCCAATTTGCACGCCAGTTTGAGTGACGCGCCGGCGAGCCCATTTGAGGCATTGTCTGTCTCGGCGTAGAGAGCGAGATGTTGTTCGGCAGCGCACAGGCTCATCAAATGCGTGCACATGGAAATCGCGGTCGGCGCGCCGCGAAAAGGGCACATGCGGTAAAATAGGAGAGCGGGCATTGTCAGGTCAGCTGCGAGTGAGACGGATTGCGGTGCGTCAAGACCAAACCGTTGTGGTTGCCGCGGCATTGCTGTCGCTTGCCGTAGCCGGCTCGCAGGCGCTCGCGCAGTCAAGCGAAGAGAACAGCTGGATTAGATTTGGCAGCCAGTCCGCTAATCACAACTCCGGCAGTTACAATCGCAGCTTTGTCCGCGAGTGGGAGGCCAATCCTCCGCGCGGTTACCCGACGATTTCCAAGGCCAACATTGCTCCCACCAGGGCCGCGATCAAGCGGTACAGCAAAATCGTCAAGAAAGGCGGTTGGAAGAAACTGCCGAAGATGCCGAGAAAAGCCAAGCTTGAGGTCGGTTTGACCGATCCGAAGGTGGCCATTTTGCATGATCGGTTGCTGGCCTCGGGCGATTTGCGCAGCGCGTCGAGTTATCCAAGCTATTTCGATTATACACTGGATAAGGCCGTGAAGCGCTTTCAAGCGTCGAATGGCCTGACGCCCACCGGTGTGGTTGACGACCGAACCCGACGGGCTCTCAATGTGCCGGCAAAAGTGAGGCTGCGGCAGCTTCGGGTCAATCTCAATCGTCTGCGAGCCCACGCACGGTCGAGTAAGGGACGCTATATCGTCGTCAATATCCCTGCCGCGCAGGTGGAAGCAGTCGAGGGAGACCGCGTGGTGTCGCGCCATACCGGCGTAGTCGGCAAAATCGATCGCAGAACACCCATCCTGCAGTCCCGGGTTCACGAATTGAATTTCAATCCTGTCTGGCGGCTACCACCAACCGTCATCCAGAAGGACCTGATCCCGAAGGGCAGGCAAATGCAGCGCGCCAAGAAAAACGTGCTCTTGAAGTATGGCATTGACGCTTATGGCACAAACGGCCGCAAACTCGATCCCAAGAAGATCAATTGGCGATCGAGCCAGCCGTTCAATCTCAGCTACCGCCAGCAGCCTGGACCCGAAAATCCGCTGGGTTTTGTAAAGATCAATTTCCACAATTCCTACTCGGTCTATCTCCATGACACGCCGTCGGATCGCATTTTCGGGCGCAACTTCCGCGCGGCGAGTTCCGGTTGTGTCCGGGTAAGCAACATCGAGACCCTGGTGACCTGGTTGCTGAAGCGCAACAAGGGGTGGAACAGATATGCCGTCGACAACATCAAGCAGTCGGGCGATACGAAAACCGTGCGCCTAAAGCGTTCGGTGCCGCTGCATATGGTCTATGTCACGGCCTGGGCGACGGAAGATGGCGTTGTGCAGTTTCGTCGCGACCTCTATCGGCGCGACGGCGTGGGCGCTATCGCCGCGGCCTATTGAGCTTGGTCAATGCCAGCCTCACGTGTTTAAGACCCGTTGATATCTCCAGATCGTTGTTGATGGTCTTACAGGTCGGTGCAGCCGCCCTTGATTGATGGCGAGCGGCGATGCTAACGGCAACGCCATAGTACTGCCTGCGACCGGAAGGAAGCTTGGGCGATCAGCGGGATCGCGCTACGAGGAGCGCACGGATTTCGTGGCATATTCCGTCAGTCTCTTTGGCCACACGACGAAGCGAGCAAACCATGGTCACTGAACCAATTCCTGCATCTCATGCGCCGATCCAGTCATTTTTCAATGAGTCCCTGGCTGAGCGAGATCCAGAGATTTTCGCAGCGGTGACGTCCGAACTCAACCGCCAGCGGGACGAAATCGAACTAATCGCTTCTGAGAATATCGTGTCCAAAGCCGTGTTGGAGACGGCTGGTACGGTACTTACAAACAAGTATGCTGAAGGTTATCCGGGCCGACGCTATTATGGCGGTTGCCAGTTTGTCGATGTCGCAG
>JBPCWB010000275.1:0-7772 GCA_051009955.1 Hyphomicrobiaceae bacterium
CAATCAACAGGGGCTCCTCTCTCCACAGCAAGCAACCGCTTTTTGGGTTTCGTCCTCCGCAGTGATGTATTGCGCACTTGTCGATGGCAGAGCAATGCGCTAAAAGATGATCAATACTTAGGCGTTAAATGTTAGTGCCTTAAAGTTGGGCAGTTTTCCATGATGCCAAGACCTAAGTTGCTGCAATTGGGGCGATTCAAGCTGAGTTGCCCAGTCATGCTTGCGCCGATGTCCGGGGTCTCGGATCTTCCATTTCGGACCCTCGCCCAGCGCTCGGGCGCTGCAATGGTCACATCGGAAATGGTTGCCAGCGCCGAACTCGTTCGCGGGCGCCGTGATATCAGGCACCGCGCGCTCGGCGGCGGCATTTCGCCCTTTGTCATACAACTTGCCGGGACGGAGGCACGCTGGATGGCCGAGGCGGCACGTTTATGTGCAGATCTCGGCGCCGGTGTCATTGATATCAATATGGGGTGCCCGGCCAAAGAGGTGACGGGACGTCAGTCAGGTGCCGCTTTGATGCGGGACCTGCCGCAGGCGCTGAAATTGATCGAGGCCGTTGTCGCCAGTGTTGACCTGCCCGTCACCCTCAAGATGCGTCTGGGCTGGGATGAGACGAACATGAATGCGCCGGATCTTGCAGCGCGGGCGGAACAGGCCGGCGTGCAGATGATTACTGTCCACGGCCGCACACGATCGCAATTCTTCAAGGGTGTCGCGGACTGGGCAAGCGTGCGCGAGGTCTGCGATGCGGTCGCGATACCCGTCATTGTGAACGGCGATATCGGCTCCGCTGCGGACCTGACGCAAGCACTGACACAATCAGGTGCCAGTGGAGCGATGGTTGGCCGAGGGGCCTACGGTGCTCCTTGGCAGCCTGGCCGGCTGTCGACGCACTGGCGGACGGGAGTCGATCCTGGTGGGCCAGCATTGAACCAGATCGCAGCACTTGTGGCAGAGCACGTCGAAGCCATGTTGCGCCACTATGGCGTCGCCCGCGGCTTGCGCAACGCGCGTAAGCACATCGGTTGGTATTTGACGCACGGGGCCGCGGACGAGGCCACGCTCAAGCAGTGGCGCAAGCGCTTGTGCACGGAAGAGCGACCAGACCACGTGCTCCGCGGGATCGAGTCATTTTTTGGATGCGTAGAGGCCGCCGCATGAGCACGCCCGCTGTCGATGATCTTGTATCGCCCGTAGCCGGGCCAGAGCAAATCCTGCCATTGATCGTCGACGCCCTTCCGCATCCGATCATGTTGCTCGATCACGATGACCGCATTGTATTTGTCAATCCGTCAACCGAACTGTTCTTCGGTCTCGGCCAGGCGGTTATCAAGCGTGGGACGCTGGCCGATCTCGTAACATTCGGCTGTCCGCTCGTCGCGCTGGTCGAACAAGTGCGGCGCTCAGGTGTCACTGTCAACGAGTATGGGGTCGAGGTCGCCCTGCCGCGGACGGAGACATCCCAACTCGTCGATGTCTACGGCGGGCCACTGTCTGAGGCGTCGGACCTCGTCTTGTTGATGCTGCAAAAGCGCAGCATGGCGCAGATGATCGAGCGGCAGCTGACGCATCGCTCCACAGCGCGTTCGGTGTCTGGCATGGCGGCCGTTCTGGCGCATGAAATCAAGAACCCACTGTCGGGTATTCGCGGTGCTGCGCAACTGCTCGAGCCACAGTTGTCGGATCAGGATCGCTCCTTGTCGCAACTGATTTGCGTCGAGACCGACCGTATCAGCAATCTGCTCGACCGCATGGAGGTCTTCGGCGACGAGCGCCCAATTCCGCGCGAACCGGTCAACATCCACACCGTCCTCGACCACGTCAGACAGGTGGCCGAGGCCGGCTTCGCCCAGTCGATTGAATTCCAGACCGACTACGACCCATCGCTGCCGCCGGTGCCGGGCGTGCGCGACCAGCTCATTCAGGCTTTTCTAAACCTGGTGAAGAATGCGGCTGAGGCGATTTCCGGTGCCAGCATTTCACATGGCCGGATCACCTTGAGCACGGCGTTCCGTCCCGGCGTACGACTGTCGCTGCCGGGCAGCAGCGCGCGGGTTAGCTTGCCGCTGATGATCGAAGTGGCTGACAACGGTCCTGGCATTCCCGACGGCTTGAAGGCTCATCTTTTTGACGCGTTCGTTTCTTCAAAGCACGCCGGCTCCGGGCTCGGATTGGCGATGGTGGCCAAGATTATCGGCGACCACGGCGGAACGATCGAGTTTGAGTCCGCCCAACGACAGACGGTCTTCCGGGTTCTCTTGCCGCTGCACGAGGGAGCCGGCGGCGGCGCGGTTGCAGGAGATCAAAGTGGCTAAAGGAACAGTCTTGGTTGCCGACGACGACAGTGCAATCCGCACCGTTCTGAATCAAGCGCTTGCACGCGCCGGCTTCGTGCCGCGCACGACAAGCAATGCCGCAACGCTGTGGCGCTGGGTTCAACAGGGTGAAGGCGATGTGGTGGTCACGGACGTCGTCATGCCTGACGAGAATGCATTTGAACTGTTGCCGCGCATTACGCGGATACGCCCCGATTTGCCGGTCATCGTCATGAGTGCTCAGAACACCTTGATGACGGCGTTGACTGCCGCTGAAAAGGGCGCGTTTGAATATCTCCCCAAACCCTTCGATCTCAACGAACTTGTGGCTGTCGTTGGCCGCGCGATGGCAGCCCCCAAGAATGAACGAACAAGCGGACCCAGCGAAAGCGAGGGAGAGGAACTGCCGCTGATCGGCCGGTCGCCGGCAATGCAGGAGATCTACCGGATCCTTGCCCGCCTCATCCAGACCGATCTCACGGTGATGATCAATGGCGAGTCCGGGACCGGTAAAGAGCTCGTCGCCCGCGTTCTGCACGATCACGGCAAGCGTCGCGACGGCCCGTTCGTTGCGGTCAACATGGCGGCGATACCGCGGGAGTTGATCGAGAGTGAGTTGTTTGGCCACGAGAAAGGCGCATTTACCGGTGCGCAGGCGCGTCTTGCGGGTCGGTTCGAGCAGGCCGAGGGCGGAACACTGTTCCTTGATGAAATCGGCGACATGCCGATGGAAGCACAGACGCGTTTGCTGCGGGTCTTGCAGGAAGGGGAATACACCACTGTTGGTGGTCGCACGCCGATCCGGACCAACGTGCGTATTGTTGCGGCGACCCATCGCGAACTGCGCAGCCAGATCCAGCAGGGTCTGTTTCGAGAGGATCTATTCTATCGCTTGAACGTTGTACCGTTGCGGTTGCCGCCGCTGCGCGAGCGTACGGACGATATCGGTGATCTCGTGCGGTTCTTTTTGCGCGGTGCCGCCCGCGAAGGGCTTGGCGTGCGTAGCTTCGAGCCGGCTGCGGTCGAGCGCCTCAAGACGTATTCCTGGCCGGGGAACGTCCGGGAACTTGAGAACCTGGTTCGGCGGATCGGAGCGATATATAGCGAAGAGCGTATCACGACTGCGATTGTCGAAGCGGAATTGGCTGAGGCCGATCGATCAAATGAGAGCTTCGCGCAACAGGGCGAATCCATGGAACTCGGTGAAATGGTCGAGAGTTATATGGCTCGATATTTTGCCCAGTTTGGTAGTGACCTCCCACCGCCGGGTTTGTATGATCGCGTTATTCGTGAAGTTGAGTTGCCACTGATCACAGCAGCGCTCGCGGCAACCCGGGGCAATCAGATCAAAGCGGCAGAACTGTTGGGTCTGAACCGGAATACACTGCGAAGTCGAATTCGCACCCTTCACATTCAGGTCGTGAAAGCCCCGACGATCTAAACTAGTCGTATAAAACTCTCAGTTTCCGGTAGCTCTTTCACCACACCGCGACGTATAATTGCCACATTGCAATGCGGAAAACCTATCGTCGCGTCACCATTCTGCCTCAGTGTGACCCTTTAACGACGATGGGTGGATGGGCGAATGACATCAGAAAAGCTGCTTCGGATTGCCAACCAACGAATGCTGCAACTGGCTCACCTCCTGGTGGCCGGGGCCCGAGCCGTGGTGACTGGCGTTCAAGCCGGCTTTCGATGGATAGAGCGACTTGTGGGCGGTAATTTGAAGACGACCAGTGCGACAGCACCGAGCCCTCCCGAGAGCGTTGGTGACGATCGCCTGCCGCTCGCGGATGCAGACAGCCCTGCCTTTCGGATCGGGCTTTTGGTTGTCACGCTGGCACTCATTTCCGGCATTGCAACTTATCTCATTCTCACCGGTCTGACGCCTATCGTCCCCCGCAGCTGGGTGGTCCTCACCGTATTGTTCATCAATGTCGCCATGATCATCGCCATGATCGTGGTGCTGTCCTGGCCGATCAGCGCGCTATGGCTGGCTTGGCGACGTCGGATCGCCGGGGCGCGATTGCATATCCGAATTGTCGCGCTCTTCAGCATCATCGCCGCTTTGCCTGCGATCCTGCTGGCGATCGCTGCAACAACGACCTTCTCCCGTTCGCTCGATGGTTGGTTCTCGACCCGAACGCGGCAGATCGTGGAAAATTCACTGCATATTGCGAATGCGTATTTGCTCGAGCATGGACAGGTTATTCGCACAGACATCATCAACATGGCGCGCGACCTTGATGATGCCGCCCGCAGCGCCGCGACCAACCCAGATGAACTGCAGCGTTTGATGTTCAGCCAGGCCGGTCTCCGTGATCTCCCGGTTGCCTACGTGATCAACAAGAACGGGCAACCGTTGGTGACGGCAATCGAGAACAAGAAGATTCCCTATCGCCCGCCACCTCAGAAGGTCATCGATTTGGCCGAAAAAGGGCAGGTGCCGCTGCTGATGCCACGCAATGCCTATCGCGTCGCCGCAGTCGTCAAGCTCAACAACTATCCGGACTCTTATCTCTTCGTGGCGCGCGGCGTGAGTCCCGAGGTTATGCGCCATCTGCGACGCACGCAAGCCGGCGTCAACGAGTTCCAGCAGCTGCGGCGGCGTCGTGGCGGTCTGCATGCCGCCCACGCATTGATGTATTTCATGATCTCGCTGACGGCGCTTCTCGCGGCAATCTGGGTGGGCCTGTGGTTCGCAGGCCGGTTCGTGGCACCGATCCGGCGACTGATCGGTGCGGCGGAAGAAGTCTCGACCGGCAATCTCAATTTTCACGTGCCGGAGGTTCGCGGCGAAGGAGACCTGCGCCGCCTGTCGCAGACGTTCAATCGCATGACGACGGAGCTCAAAACCCAGCGCGATGCGTTGGTCTCGGCGAACGAACAGCTGACCGACCGTCGCTTATTCATGGAGGCCGTTTTATCTGGAGTATCGGCAGGCGTTCTGGGACTCGACGACGGCGGGCGCGTGACGATCGCCAACCGGTCGGCCGAACAGTTGTTGCACGTGCCTGTTGATGATCTCTATGGCAAAACCTTGACCGCCGTTGTGCCTGAATTGGCGGAAGCCGTAAGAGAACTGCAGATCCATGGTCCAAAAGGGCGGGCACAGCAAAACGTCACGCTGATTGTCAACGAAGAGGAACGGACGTTCGCGGTGCGTTTGACGCGCGAACAGGATACCGGCGACGGCGGCGCCGTGGTCACGTTCGATGATATCACGGAGCTTGTCAGTGCCCAGCGGACATCCGCCTGGGCCGACGTTGCGCGCCGAATCGCGCACGAGATCAAGAACCCTTTGACGCCGATACAACTCTCAGCGGAACGGATCCGGCGCAAATACAGTCACGTCATCACCGAAGACAAGGACGTCTTCGACAAATGCACGGAGACAATCATACGTCAGGTGGGTGACGTCTCGCGCATGGTCGATGAGTTCTCGTCGTTTGCCCGGATGCCGAAGGCGGACATGCAGATCGATGATTTGCGTCAGCCGGTGAAGGAGGCCGTGATCCTGTTCCAGATGGGTTCGACGGATACGAAATTCGTGATGGATCTGCCGGCAGATCCGGTTATCGTGTCGCTGGATCAGCGGCTGATTTCGCAGGCGATGACCAATCTGATCAAGAACGCGGCTGAAGCCGTGCAAGGGTACCAGGAAAGCGAGGACGTTGAGGACGGATATCGCGGCCTCGTCACAGTGAGCCTGAAAGTCGATGATGGTTTTGCCGAAGTCAATGTTCAGGACAATGGCACCGGGCTCTCGAAACAACATCGAGCGCGACTATTGGAACCCTACGTTACGACCAAGGCGAAGGGGACCGGGCTCGGACTTGCCATCGTGCAAAAAGTGATTGAGCAGCACGGCGGATCGCTGACGCTGATGGATGTCGCCGAGAGCGGTGAACAGGCGCATGGCGCGCGTGTGCGCCTTAAGCTGCCACTCCACGAAGAGCCGGTCGGGCCGACCGAAGCCAGAGAATTGGAGCACAATCCACAATGATTGCAATGCTAGTCGAGAGAGGAGCGTCTGATGGCATCTGACATTCTTGTTGTCGATGACGAAGCCGATATTCGCGAATTGATTTCCGGCATCCTTGAGGACGAAGGCCACACCTGCCGTCTGGCCCGCGACAGTGATGAAGCGCTGCTGGCAATTGAAGCCCGGAAGCCGAACCTGGTCGTACTCGACATTTGGCTTCAGGGTAGCCGTCTCGACGGTCTCGAAGTTCTTTCGATCATTCGGAAGGTGCATCCTGATCTGCCAGTGGTCATCATCTCTGGCCATGGCAATATCGAAACGGCTGTAACAGCGATCAAGCGCGGTGCCTACGACTACATTGAAAAGCCGTTCAAATCGGATCGGCTGCTGTTGGTCACGATGCGCGCGCTGGAGGCGTCGCAGCTGCGCCGGGAGGTGCGACAGCTCAAGGAACGCTCACCACAGAATAGTGAGATCATCGGCAAGTCCGGTGCCATCAATCAACTGCGCGCGCAAATCGAGAAAGTCGCGCCGACGAACAGTCGAATTCTGATCCGTGGTGGATCGGGGAGCGGCAAGGAACTTGTGGCTCGCTTTCTGCACAACAGTTCGGCACGCAATGAAGGTCCGTTCGTCGTGTTGAATGCGGCGGCGATGGCGCCTGATCGTGTCGAGGAAGAACTCTTCGGGATTGAAGCAACGTCAGGCATCGCGCGCAAGGTCGGGGCCCTGGAAGAAGCACATGGTGGAACGCTCTATATCGACGAAGTCGCGGATATGCCGCTGGAAACGCAGGGTAAGATCCTGCGCGTTCTCGTCGAGCAGAAATTTCTTCGCCTTGAGGGTACGCAGAAAGTCGCCGTGGATGTGCGGATCATTTCGTCGACGGCACGAGATCTCGAACGTGAGATGAGCGAAGGTACGTTCCGCGAGGATCTTTACCACCGGCTCAACGTCGTGCCGTTGCGCGTGCCATCGCTGGCCGAGCGGCGCGAGGACATTCCGCTTTTGGTCGAGCATTTCGTTCAGCAGGTGGCTGAGACGTCCGGCTTGGCACCGCGCAAAATCGGAGAAGATGCCATTGCGGTGCTGCAAGCCCATGACTGGCCGGGCAACGTTCGCGAGTTGCGCAACAATATCGAGCGCTTGAGGATTATGGCCGGCGACAGCGCCGATACGGTAATTTCCGCCGACATGCTGCCCGACGAAATTGGCTCAGGCGTGCCGTTGCCCGTGAACAGTGGTGCAGAGCAGCTGATGTCACTGCCTTTGCGCGAGGCACGGGAAATCTTCGAGCGCGAATACCTCCTGTCCCAGATTAACCGGTTTGGCGGTAACATCTCGCGTACGGCAGAGTTCGTTGGCATGGAGCGATCTGCCTTGCATCGCAAGTTGCGCGCGCTGGGTGTCAGTTCGGATCAAAGAGCCGGCGCGCAGGCGCCAACATAAGATCGACGCCGCACGCCCGC